>CAUVRF010000006.1:0-41163 GCA_963554245.1 uncultured Streptococcus sp. | reverse complement strand
ACATGAACCTCCTTGTGGGTCTGATAAAAGGAAATGGTGCCCGTTCCTGAAAAGGACTTGTCCACTGAGTAAATCTGACGGATGTTTGCGATAGTTGACTTGGACACTCGGCTAAAATAGCGAGGCAAGATGGTCTCCAACTCATAGAGTTTGAGACGGACTTCATAGGCTTCTTTCTGAGTGTGGGCGTAGATTTTGCTACCGTCGGTTTCAAAGAAAAGAATCTCTGATAGGTCTAGATAATATTCACCTATTCCCTTGTAAAAAGTTAACCTCGGAGTTGTCGACTCTTGCAAGAACCGTTGCAAGTCGGCAATTTCATCTGTCAAAGTGGGGGTCTTGATGACAATTTCAGTTTCTTCTAAATTGCCGTCAATCTCAATTCGTAACTTCATCACATCTCCTTTCTGACTCTACTATATCAAAGCTAAGTTAGGAATACAAGGGCAAAAAAGCAAGTGGTCAATTTGAAGCAGTAAGTGGTTGTAGGACTAGCTTAACTTACATGTCAGAATAGGAAGAAAAGGAATCCCCACACCAGACCACAAGCATAGCCAACCAAGACATCCTTGGGATAATGAACGCCCCCTAAAACCCTCACCAAGCCCAGCAAAGCTGAGAAGAGCAAGCATGCTAAGCCAACAGGTAGACTAGCATGCAGACTGGCCATGGAGATGATGGTTGCCGAAAAAACATGGCGACTGGGCATCGACTGTCCCGAACTATCTTTTTCAAGCAGGGGACGGATATCCCAAGTTTCGTAGGGGCGTGGGTGATTGATTTTCTTACGAAAAAGGGACAAGATCACAAAGCCTGTGGCAGGGACAAGCAAATAGACCACAACTTGCTTCCCAAGTCCTAGCTGCAGGTAAGTGGTGACTAGTAAGGTCAGATAGACCAGGGGCATAGCTACTGTCATCAAGCGATTAAAACTGCGTAACAGAAATAGAAGGGTGGGATGGCTGGTGAGCCTGGAGCTGATATTTCGATACCATTCTTGATAATTTTTCATGTATTCTTCTCATTATCACTTTATTTTTACCTCTAGGTGAGGCACTTGTCTTCTAGTATAGTGCAGAAAAAGAAGGCCGTCAAGCCTTCTGAGGTTTATTCTTCTGCATCATCTTCTGTAAATTGACTATTATAGAGATCCGCGTAGAAGCCAGCTTGGGCCATCAGGTCATTATGATTGCCTTGTTCGATGATATTGCCATCTTTCATGACAAGAATCAAATCTGCATTACGAATAGTTGACAAGCGATGGGCAATGACAAAGGAAGTTCTTCCCTCCATCAAACGGTCCATGGCTTTTTGGATCAATTCCTCTGTACGTGTGTCAACTGAGGATGTCGCTTCATCCAAAATCAAGAGCGGTGCATCTTTCAACAAAGCACGAGCGATAGTCAAAAGCTGTTTCTGTCCAACAGACAAGGTCACAGTGTCATCCAAAACAGTATCGTAGCCATCTGGCAAAGTCATGATAAAGTGGTGAATTCCTACTGCTTTTGCTGCTTCAATCATTCGTTCATCACTAATCCCTGTTTGGTTGTAGATGAGATTATCACGAATGGTTCCTTCAAAGAGCCAAGTATCCTGCAAGACCATTGAAAAGGCATCATGTACTTCTGAGCGCTTCATATCCTTGGTATCGACACCATCGATACGGATACTTCCCTTATCTATATCATAAAACTTCATCAAAAGATTGACAATGGTTGTCTTACCCGCCCCAGTCGGTCCAACGATTGCGACCTTTTGACCTGCATGAGCTGTCGCAGAAAAGTCATGGATGATGGTGCGTTCTGGTGTATAACCAAAGGACACATGATCAAAGACCACTTCTCCTCTCATGCCAGTCAATTGTCTTTCCTTATGGGATTCATCCTGCATCTCAGCTTCACCTAGAAATTCAAAGACACGTCCCATGGCTGCACTCGCTTGTTGTAAGCTGGTAATCCCTTGGGCAATCTGTGACAGGGGTTGGGAGAAGGTCCGTACGTAAACCATAAAGGCTACAATAACCCCGATAGTGATATGCCCTTCTAACGCCAGCGCGGCACCAACGATGATGACCAAAACATAGCTAAAATTCCCAACAAAGAACATAGCTGGCATCATGATACCAGAGATAAACTGAGATTTCCAGATGCTGTCGTGCAAGTTTTGGTTTAAACCTGCAAATTTCGCTTTAGAGGTGTCTACTGCGTTGTAGCTGGTCACTACATTGTGGCCAGAGTACATTTCTTCTACGTAACCATTGACGGCCGCCAGATTATTTTGTTGGGCTTTAAAATAACCCTGTGACTTGGCCATAATTACAGAAACTGCCGCAAAACCAACAAGCGTAGAAACAACCGTTACCAGAGCTAAAATCCAGTTCATGCTAAACATGGTCACCAAAACAGCAATCAACAAGAAGCTGGCTGAGATAACTGTTCCGAGACTTTGGTTGAGAGATTGCGCCGCCGTATCCACATCATTGGTCACACGAGATAGAGTGTCCCCTTGCGAATGACGATCAAAATAGCCAAGGGGCAAACGATTGATCTTTTCAGCGATTGCTGTCCGCAAGCGTTTTGAAAAATGTTGGATACTTGTTGAAAAGATATAGGCCTGTGTATAGTTAAGAATAGCACCAAGTACATAGAGAATCACTAAAAAGCTAGCAATACTTGAAACAGCCTCTAGGTCAATTCCCGTCATCAAACCATCTGAAATCAAGTTGGTAATTTCTTTAATCTTGGTTGGTCCATAAACAGTGATGATGCTTGAACATACAGCTGCTACAATCGCTACTAGTAGGGGAAGTTGGAGACCTGCTAGAAAAGGTTTATAATATTTCCAAAAAGACATTTTCTTATTTTCCATGTTCCAATTCCTCCTTCGATAGTTGTGAGTAGGCAATTTCTTGGTAGACTTCATTGGTAGCTAGAAGTTCCTTGTGGGTGCCTTGTCCCACGACTTTTCCTTGATCCAATACTAAGATCAGGTCAGCGTCCATAATGGTAGAAATCCGCTGCGCTACGATGAGCTTGGTCATGGATTTTGTTTTCTCTGCTAGTTCTTGGCGTAGGACACGATCTGTCTTGTAGTCCAAGGCTGAGAAGGAATCATCAAAGATGAGGATTTCTGGCTTCCGAGCCAAGGCACGCGCAATGGCCAAACGCTGTCTTTGACCTCCTGAGAAGTTGGTTCCACCTTGGGCTACTTCTGATGCAAGACCTGCTTCCTTGTCCTCGATAAATGCTTTAGACTGGGCCAATTCAAGAGCTTGCCACATAGCAGCCTCGCTTAGAGGAGTTTCTTTGCTCTTACCAAAGTCCAAGTTCCCCTTGACATCTCCTGAGAAGAGGACTGCTTTTTGAGGGATATAGCCGACCTTATTGCGCAAATCTTCCAAATCGTAATCTTGCACATTAACTCCGTCCACTAGGATTTGTCCATCTGAAACGTCGTAAAAACGTGGCAAGAGGTTGACAAGCGTAGACTTACCTGATCCAGTCGATCCGATGAAGGCCACGGTTTGACCCGCTTCTGCTTTGAAAGTGACATGTTCCACGACTGCTTCTGAGTTTTTAGAGTAGCGGAAAGTCACATCACGGAATTCCACTTGTCCTTGAACTGAAGGATCCGCTGTCTGTGCATGACTAGGATTTTCAATAGAAGAATGCAGATCCAATACTTGATTGATACGTCCTGCCGAAACCAAGGTACGAGGAAGAACGATAAAGAGTGCTCCCATGAGAAGGAATCCCATCACGACCTGCATAGCATAGGACATGAAGACTACCATATCACTAAAGAGTGGCAGACGTTCTGTCAAACTTGCATCGTTGATGATATAGGCACCAATCCAGTAAATAGCCAGACTCAAACCGCTCGAAATCGCCATCATAATGGGATTCATAATAGCCATCAATCGATTGACAAAGAGATTGAGACGAGTGACTTCATCGTTGGCTGCTTCGAATTTTTCATCTTGGTAATCTTCCGCATTGTATGCGCGAACAACTCGAATCCCAGTCAAACTTTCACGAGTGATGCTATTGAGTTTATCTGTCAATTTTTGGATAACCGATTGTTTTGGAAAGGCCAGAGTCATGAGAACGGTGGTCATCAAGACGTTGACAATAACAGCCACAACGACTGCCCACAGCCAGTATTCCGATTTCCCAAGGATTTTTCCAATGGCCCAGATAGCCATAATTGGCCCACGAGTAACCACTTGCAAGCCCATGGTAAAGAGCATCTGTACCTGGGTAATATCATTGGTCGTCCGAGTCAAAAGACTTGGGATTGAAAAGCGCTTGATCTCTGTCTGTGAAAAATCCAAAACCTGATGAAATACGTCTCTACGTAGATGGGTTGTATAGGATGCTGCAACACGAGCAGCAAAGAAACCAACCATAACAGATGAAAAGAAAGCCAATAAAGACAATCCAATCATCTTCGCAGCTGGTGACCAGAGTGCATCCATCTGTGTCCCTGACGTTCCGAGTAATTCTGTAATTTGCGAAATGTAGGTCGGTACCTCTAACTCGAGATAGACCGAGAAACAAGTGAAAAGAATCGCAAGGACAATCATCCCCCACTCCTTTCCTGTAATACGTTTAGCGAGTTTCTTCATTCTCTCCTCCTATCTTCTCAACATTTTCTTGCAACTGACTGAGGACCTTTTCAAAGATTGCTAAGTCTGACTTTGAAACCCCCTCTAGCAGACTCTGATCAATCCGATCAAAAAAAGCTTTAACTTTTTGCATCTGCGAACGCGATTTCTCCGTCAGGCGAACAAATTTTGCCCGCTTATCACTCGGGCTGGCCTCTAGCTCAACCAAACCATTTTGCACCATGCGCTTGACTAAATTACTCGCCACAGATTTGGTAATATTGAGTTCCTGCTCGATATCCTTAATTAAGACCAGATTTTCAGACTGTTCTTGGCAATCTAAAAAACGCAGAACCTGCCCTTGCGGTCCACCCATAAATTCAATGCCACAACGCTTGGCTTCTTTCTGTACCATCAGATGAACCTGGTGTCCAAAACGTTTGAATATTAACATTGGCTTGTCCATGATTGCTCCTTTCTCACGATAAATATAGTTCTCACAAGAACTATTTAAGTTTCCATGAGAACTATTTTATCATTTTCAGAAAAGATGTCAAGAAAAAAGTTTCTATGAGAACTATCTTGGTTTAAATTGACATTAGGCAATATTTTTTCTATAATAAGCACTAACTACTGTGGATAGAAATCCATTCACTCGATGAAGGGAGAAAACTTTCAAATGAAACCAGAAGAACAAAGAGTTTTAGGAATCTTAGCAACCATTTTTGGAGCTATCGCACTTTTAGGGTCCTGGATTCCATTTATTAACTATCTATCGTTTTTCATCGCCATCGTAGCATTTATCTTGGGGATTATCGGCCTTATCGTCAACCTCAAAAAGCGGAAAACAATGGCTATTATTGGAACATCCCTGGCAGTTGCGTCTGTTGTACTTTTCTTTACGACCCAGGTACTGTACGCTAATGTCTACAAAGAGTTTGTCAGGGAGTTTAACCGTTCCTACAGCGAGGCGAGTGCCTCAATGGAACGCGAAGAAGAAAGCGACTTGACAGATGATAGCGCCTATTCCATCCCTGAGGAGGAAGAAGACGACACCTTCACCTGGACCCAAGAACAGTTCGACGCCTTAATCGAAGGTGACCCTGACAACAAAGGAAAAGGTGGTACCAACTACAAGGATATTATCAAAAAACACGGACTACCAGACTCCGAGTTTGACTCCACTATCGGAGGATATGATACGAGAAAAATCACCTATATCTCTATTGGTGACAATATCAAGACTGTTACCTTAACTTTTGCAAAAGATGACAATGGGCAACTCTTGCTCGTCCAAAAACATGCAGTCGGTCTAGGTCTAGAAAAAAGCAAGCAACAAAACGATTCTGAAACTAGAGTCTAAGTTCAAATATCAAAAAAACGAACAGCTAGTAAAACTGTTCGTTTTTCTATTAGAATCCATTTACTTTTACAAATACCTTTACATCGTTTTACTATATTTTACAATACCTTTTAAAATAGCTATGTTTTGAGCTTTTAAATAAATGTTTTTACATCATTTTACAGAGATTTACGACGCTTTTGCCCCTTTTTTGCCCCTCGTTTTTTTGAAAAACTTCATCAAAACTATTGACTTTCTACAACTTTAGTTGTATAATAGATACATAAGGTTAAGGAGGAAACCTTAGACAAGGAAACTAGTAGAAAGGAACATGAAATGTTTAAGTTCAAAAAGAAGCCACTCAAAGTCAAAACAAATAAGCTCGTAGTCAAGATAAACTTATTTATAATCAGCTTTGAATGGCACATCGAAATTGGATAGTGAGAAATCACTATCCACCCCTTCGGGGGGTGTACTTAAATTATAACAGGAAAAACAATGAAAGTAAATCTTAAAATTAGAAAAACCACCAAGCGTGAAAAAGTTGAATTCTTTATTGGATTTGTTCTACTTCTATTTGCGATTTGGTATTTTACGAGGTAATATATGTCAGTAGATATTGAAGCTATCCGCTGGCTTTTAGACAACGCCACAGCCTATGCTATCAGCAGAAACTGTGGCATGTCTATTCAAGCCGTGGACAAGTATAAAAATGGTGTATCGGATATTATGAACATGCGTCTAAAACATGCTATCAGCATGACCACATACGCCCATACACTACAAGAAAAACAGTGAGTACCATCACTGTTTTTTCTATTTTAAGCAAACAAAAAAACCGCAAGCTATTGCCTGCGGTTAGTGTAATCTATTTGAAAGCCTTTCTGTATTTTTTTATTTAGTAGTAATGAGGCCGTTAGGCTCAACAGTAAACTCTGGCTTGTCAGCCATTGTGCCGTCTGAATTGAGGTAGTACCAACCAGAACCGTCTGCCGACTTAATGAATTGTTTGGATTTCATATCGCCATCCTTGGCATCGAGGTAGTACCAATGGTCCTTGTATTTGACCCATCCAGTGGCCATGGCCCCAGTTTCTTTGAAGTAGTACCACTTGTTAGCGATGAGCGCCCAACCAGTGACCATTGCACCACTTGGGAGCAAGTAGTACCAGTAGCCATCTGTGTGCTTGTGCCATGCATTAGCCTTCATGTAACCGTTGCTGTCGAAGTAATACCAGACATCGTCAATCTTCTGCCATTTGTTCGTTGGATAATTTCCATCTGCGTTGACATACCACCAGCCAGTTGAATTTCTCTTCCAACCTTCTTGGTTACCCTCATTATCGAGCATTTCTTGAACGGTTGAACCGAGCGACTGATAATGCTTGATTTTAGCAATCACATAGTCACGTAAGCTGTCATTGTAGCCACCGTGTAATTCGAGGGAACGGGCAGGGCATGAAGTGCTTGAAAATTCATTGTGAAACTTGATATTTGAATAGTTCGGAGTATCACCATAATAGGTCATATCTTCGGCCATTTGGCGCAATACCATGTTTTCATTTTCAATGAACTCGGCATCTGATGCGCTTAACTGCTGGCATACTTCATAGCTAAGAGAGTTCATGTTAGCATCGTAGTTAGCAGCAGACCATGAACCATTGTATGTGTCTTCGACTCGCACAATTGCATCTCTTGTGATGTAGTAATGAGCAAAACCAAGTTCAGACTGGCCATTGTCATATCGCTCTTGGAGCCATTCGATATAGGCCTTTGCGCTTTTTGAACCGGCATCATTATGTAAAACATAATATTTTGGTCGCTCAGTTGGTCGGGAGCCTGAAATCCCATTAAAAATTGTATGGTTAATGATTTCTACCATTATTACTCCCCTTTCCACGCATTGTTCATCCGCTTCACCGCTGACTCGACAAATGTGTCGAGTTCCTTATCAGTCATACTAATGTTATATTTGCCAAGTTCAGCACGGATTTTAGTTCGTGCTTGCTCCAGCTTCTCTTCACCTTTATAGCCTGTCTCAGATGCAACCTGCTCCACGGCGTTGACTGCGTTCTTAGCCAAGATTTCAACAATCTTGATAGTCTTTTCTCCACCTTTTTGAACAAGGTAGTTCTTGACCGCTTTGACTGCGACGCCTGCCAAAATGACAAGGATGCTAATTGCTCCGTTTGCGATAATTTCATTGATTTGTTGCATGTTATTCTCCTTTTTCAATTTCGTCCATGCGGTCGTTCATGCGGACCATTTCTTTCTGAATGTCACCGACCGTATGTGTAATTGTGGTTAATTCTGTAGTGGTTTTTTCAAGATGAGTCATCAAACGCTCTTCTCGTCTGTTAGAGTCAGCTTTTGATTGCTCGTGCAAATCCATAATCTTCTTTTCTCGCTTGTCCGAAGTCTTGATAAGATATCGAATGATAATAAAGAAAAGCAAAATAAACAAAATCGCCCAAGCTACCTGGCTTTGAGCGATTCTTTCAGCTTCTTCAATTGGCATATAACCTCCCTCTACTCAATCCGTGGCATGACCACGGTCAGAATACCCTTCTGCAACATTTCAGCGAGAGGTTGTTCTTTCCAGGTGTACCCTTCCGACGGCTGCATCTGGAATTTCAGGATGGTAAGTGTTTCCTTCGGCCACTTCGGATTCGTGTCGTACGGATAAGGCATTGATACGATATCACCGTTCGCATAACGACGGTCTTTTACGAGTGGCTTGATGAACTGCGCAACCTTGCTATAAGTGTTCGTTGGCATGCCACCATTCTGGCCAATCGCTAGAGCAATGAGAACTTCAGTAATTGCTGATACGCTATCGATGTTCTCTTTGTTCGCAGAAAGGTCCGTCTTAGCTTTTGCCAAAGATTGAACGGCTTGTTCAATCTCAGCTTGCGCCTTCACGATGGCTGATCCTGGATCTAATTCAGCCTTGATAATATCCAGTACCGCTTGAATCAAGGCATCCTCTTTCTCAGCCGTGCGGTCTCCTGCAAGTTCACGCATGTTCGTACTATAGCGATTGCCTTCCGAGAGACGAATTTCTACAACGGTCGCCACATTTTCTCCAAAACCTCGTGTGTAAGGTTTGCTTGCTAGTTCATAATTACTGATTGCCATTTGTCATTTTTCCTTTCGCTTCTTCAAATTTCGCTTTCAGCTTTTCGTCAGATTCGATGATTTGCTTCATCTGCTCAAGCTCCATTGCAGTCACTGTGTAGAGGGCTTCGATCGTAGCCGATTGAGTAGCCTCATTACCGACTTTTTCACCAAGCGACTTAATCGCTAAACTGCTGATTTGTTTGTCTTGTTCGTTCATGCTGTGTTCTCCAATTTTTCTATTTTTTGATTGAGTTCTTGAATGGCCTTAATGAGATAAGGCACAAGTTCAAATGTACGATATGAGTATGCGCCGTCTGGATTTTCAAAGAATGCTTCAGGAGCATACTTCTGAACATCCTGTGCCATGATACCGCAAGCGATATCCTCGATTTTGCCATCATATTCTTTGCGATAGCTATACGTCTTCAGATTTTCGACTACATCGAGACCTGAAACTGTACTATCTTCGATATTCGATTTATAACGACGGTCTGAGATTTCTTTATTCATCGGGATCCAGTCATAATAGTTGTCTCCTTTTGCATAAAAATACATGTAGCCGTTCGATGAATCCACTTTTTTATAGGATCCGGAATAAAGCCAATACGCATGTGCACCACCAAGAATTTTACCCTCCGGATAGTATTTTATATTTCCTGTAACAATTAAATCTCCATACACTGTAGGATCATTCCAAAAATGCGCTCGATTGTAGCAAAACATTTGACCTGTATGCTTAACGAACCATGCTGTATTGCTTGGCCTTCCCCAATCATTTCCCCAATTCACCCAAAGGGCTGTTTGACCCCAATTTCCAGAACCATTGCTCATCCCAACTGCGAACTGGTTTTGTCCTGTCAACCAATAAGTGTGCGGGTCCTTATCATGCGTACCGATTTGAAATCCACCAATTCGACCTTTAAAACCTTCAAGCAAAGTCGCAGATACTACAACCGACCGAAGCTTGTTGATGAAGGCTTCTTTAGCAGCAAGCGTGTCTGTGAAGATATCGCTTGAAACGAACATCCGAGCCATTGCTTGGTCCATCACGAGCTTGTCTGCTGTGATAGTCTTTGAGCCGATAATCTCAGCGTTCAGTTTAGCGAAATTACCTTCACCTACGAACAGACGTTTGAAATATCCATCAATTGCAGTGAATTGGTCAGCAAGCGTCTTGCCTTTCAATCGAATTTTCTCAGCTTCAATCAAAGCTTGATTGTTCGTTGCATTGATTTGCGAAGTGATAGCTCCAGCGCTTGTCAGATTTTGAAACGCAAACGAACCTTGAAGTAAGGTCAGTTTAGTTTGAGTCGCTTCAAGAGTCTTGTCTGTCTCAAGCGTCGCATCTTCGGGAGCAGGTTGCCATAGACGGTCAGTTGAGCCTTCGTAGAAATCCAGCTCGGTCATGAACAGACCGCCCCATTTGTCTGGGTTGTTTCGGTCATACTCGAATTGCAAATAGCCGTCATCGTAGTCACCGACGTTAAATTTGAACGTTTTCTTGACTGCTCGACTGTTATCGAAGACGGAACCATCAACCCAACGAGTTTTACCATCAAATACAAGTTGTTTTTGTTGAAAATTCATACTTGAATCTTTTTTACGCTTGCAGAAATACACTCTAAAATATTTCGAGTTGTTATCAAAACCTAAAATATTCAAAATGTAGTCTGCATTTCGTTTTACAAGAAAACGATTGCTTTTAACGACTGCGCCTGGTCTCAGTTCAAACATGCGCTTTTGCCCATTGAAATAAAAGTCGTGCGCTGTGAAACCCAAACGACCATTCGCTTCTGTCCAATATTTCAATCCCTCATCCGCCCTCGAATTTCGTAGCATATTCGGACCACCAACGTTGGCATATTTCCCAACCTCGACTTGGAACAGTTGATTGGTCAGAGCCATGCGAGCAACCTTATCAGCAATGTCAGACTCGCTACGACCGATTATCCTCTCATAGAGCTTGCTAGTCTCTTGCACTCGTTGAAAATCAAGCAAGTTAGCTTTGCCAGCAATCTGTGACGTAATACTTGCAAATTGCCCATCAACCGTCTGCTTGTACTGAGCAATCTTTGAAGCGATATCATTGTTCGTCTGCGTGCTTATCGCACTAAATCGACGTTCAAGACCTCTCACATCTTCTTGATATGTCGATTTCGCGACATAGTCGTTAGAGATATTTTGATGAAGAGTTGCGATATCAGCTCTTGCTCGCTCACTGATTTGCTTCGCTTCTTGAGCAACATTTGAGACAGCACCAGCGTTTCTCAAGGCTTCATCAGCCCTGCGCTTCACCTCTTGCAATGGACCATTGTCAAAGCTGCTAAAGCGCTGGTCGATAGTATCAGACAGTTGACGCTTGACTTCTTCAGTCTTGGCTTTTGCCAGTTCGACTTGATCACTAAAATCTTTCTTGATTTTATCAACTTTTT
Source organism: uncultured Streptococcus sp. (assembly GCA_963554245.1). Taxonomy (GTDB): domain Bacteria; phylum Bacillota; class Bacilli; order Lactobacillales; family Streptococcaceae; genus Streptococcus. The sequence goes on along the minus strand of CAUVRF010000006.1, from coordinate 29,664 downwards.
GGTCAAATCTTTTATCTGCTTCTTCAATTTGATTTTGGATTTGAGCCTCAAATTCGTTGAATTGCACAATCTTCTTCGTAATGGTTCCTGCGTATGAATACTGCGCATCATTGCCAGCTCTACTGTCTGCGCTAATGCGACCACGAAGCCCACCTTTGAATGTGAAAGATTGACTCAACACTGGCGATTTGAAGGTTTCGCCGGTGTTGGTCTTGATAGTCACCCATTCGCCCACATTAAGTAAGAGGTGCCCTTGGTAATTCAAATTAAACGGATAATAGCGAATATCCTTAATTCGATGATAGAGAGCATCCAAAACCACTTGAGGCATGAACAGATTATCCAATTCTAACGAGCGACCAGTGCGCATTCCGACTGTGAGTGTCTCTTTATCTTTCTTGCAGGTTATCCCTGCAATCTGATACTCAACTTCGCTTTTGGTCAATCCGTGCATGAAATAACTATCTGCTGTAATCGTGATACCTGAGTCAGTCAATTCTTTAATCACGAGTTTTCCTTCTCGGTTGAAAAAACAAGACATCCCGAGCATTTGAGTAGCTAGACTCAAGACGTCTCTGAATGTCATTTTCTTGTCTTTCGGGATATTCTCGATTACATAATTCATGGATGCAATATCCATGTTTTCGTTTGCAAGTTTTACACCCGTTTTCAGACAAATCTCTTTGATGACTTGCCTGATTTCTGCCGGATAAATCAAGTCTGTGACGTGCTCACGATTAAGTTTGAACATCCCGTCCATAAGGTCGAGCTTAGTCGTGTTACGGTTTCGGTCAATCTCAATGTCGTTGATGAAGTATTCACCCATTTTGACCCATTCGTAAGTTCCGTCTACCAAAAGACCGATTTCAGGATAAACATTATCTAGCTTATTGAAAGTGGTAATGATGCTCGTAAAGACGATTTTAGCACTGCCTGCGCATGTTCCGCCGGGCTTATAAGTGTCACCTCTAATATAGCCATAATCAAAATGCGCTTCTTTGATATCGCTCGACTGATACTGCCCTACTCTGATAGCAAGAGTACGGTTTTTGGCAAACATTGCTTCATCGAATTTCCTACGTCTGAATATATCCATGTTCTAACCTACCTTTCTACCAGATTAAACTTTGCGCCCGACCACGGCTTGAACTTCTCAGTAAATGAATAACTTGGAGCCGTCCTATCTCCAACATAAAACATTTTAGTTGTTTGCCCTTTTATCGGGTCCGGATAAGATACCTCAACGAATTCAGGCGATACAGCATTTAAAAGCTGACTCATTTCTTCCTGAGTCATCATTCCCCATTCACAATCTAATTTTCGCTTGGTCGTGATACGATCACGCATCATGTCTCCGTTAGCGTTACGACCTGTTTCTCCGTCAATATCTTGGATACCGACTTGAAATTTTTGAGGAGGCTTAACAGCCACCCCGTTGATAATTAAGTGTGCCATTTTACCTCCCTTTAGATATTAAGCAAAACTTGTCCTGCACGTTCTTGTTCTCGATTTATTTCTTGGATAGCTACACGACCAAATTCGTGTCCGCCGATCATGATGATGATGTCACCGCTACCACTGAAGCCTCCAGATTGTGGCAAGCCACCGCCCAAGGCATTGACTACCGCACCACCTACGATGCGCCCCATAGTCTGCAAGAATCCAGTATTTTCAAGAGGCATAACCACCTCTTTACCAGCTTCACCAATCATGGCCACCGTCGGACTATCAACGATACCACCACGAGCTAATCGAGGTAGACTTACATAGCCGATACCGCCGAGAGATACGCCAGGGATTTTGTTAATTAAATCAATAACTCCGTTAATCATTCCGATGAAGCCATTCACCACATTTTCAATCGTGCCAAGAACAGCATTAACTGCGCTCTTGAAGGCTCCACCTACTGCATTTCCGACCATTTGACCAGCATTAACGAAGATGTTCTTGACCGTGGTCCAAACACCGCTGAAGAAGCTGCCAATCGTACTGAATGCGTTCTTGACCGCTTCAAATGCAGTCTTGAAGATGTTCCCAAACCACGTAGCAACGTTAGCAAGCGCAGTCGTCACGTCATTCCAGCGCTCACCAAACCAAGTGCCGATTGATGAGAATACATTCGTTAGCGCATTCCACGCTTTCTGGAACATATCCCCAAACCACTTAGCTACGTCAGCTAAAACAGTTGTGATATCGTTCCAACGCTCTGCAAACCATTCGCCAATCGGTGTGAAGATAGCCACGATACCATCCCAAATTGCTTGGAAGATTGCTACAATCGTATCCCAGATAACTTTCAAAACTGCTACTGTTAAATCTAACAAAGCTGTGAGAAGTGCTGATAAGATATTCATGATAGCGTCACCCGTTTCAGTGAAACCATCGAAAATCTTACTCATATCACTCGTAAGAATACCAGTGATGATATCAAACACACCTTTGAGAAAGTCCGCTATGCCTCCGAATATATCAGCAACCGTATTGAATAAGATGCGGAAGACTTCTCCAATGTATTCAAGAGTTGGAGCTAGAACTCTTGTCAATTCCTCAACGATAAAGCCAATTACTGGTGCAACGTAGGCAGTGATGACTTGTGACATTTCTTGGAAACTTGCGACCATCTCCAAAATTTTTTGAATAAATGGAGAAATGTGTTTGCCAATTGTATCCGAAAAACCTTGACCGAGTTTCTCTATAACGGGTTGGATGTGATTGTTCCACCCGTTTACAAACAAACCAATAATGCCTGATATAGCTTTCGTTGATGATTCAATTGATGGACGAATGTAATTATCGTACACTCGACTGATCGAATCTGATAAGTCATTGATTGCTTGTTCCGCACTCTCAAAAACAGGAGCAATGGCAGATAGAGCATTTGAAAGTGCATCAGCGATGCCAGGCATATTGTCTGTGACAATCTGTTCAATACCTTTTAGTAGGTCACCGCCGAGTTTGAAACCAATCTCAGTAATGATAGCTTGAATAGCTAAAACAGCAGACACAATCGAACTTCCGATACGAACAGCGCCAGTCGATGTTATGACGTCATAGAAGCCATCTGCAAATGCCTGAGCGATGTTTCCAGCCGAAGCAAACATATTGCCTGTGTTCTCGAATTGAGCCACTAGAGAGCGAATAATACGCTCTTTTTGGCGTCCTAAACCATTTGCGATGCTTTCAGCAAGAAAGACACCGATGCCAACTCCGACCGTGCCGATAGAACCCGCAATCTGTCCTAGTGCATAAGCGATTTTCTCGGTCATGGCATTAAAAGCATTGACTACTCGTGGATCAGTAGCGATTTCTTCAAGCGTCGTCTTGATTTGACCAAGACCAATCTTGATACGTTCGAGACCTTCAGCTCTGAATGCTGTAGAGAACCCTTTGCTAAATAACTCAAATAGTCCTTTCAGCTTATCTCCAAGACCATCGAAGATGCTCTTGAATTGGTTATCCATGTCAGTTAAGGCTATTTCTGGCAAGATGTCTTTGAAAGGCCCGCTACCACCTTTTCCTTTCTTGCCTTTACCACCACCAGAACCGCCAGTGCCTCCGTCGTCAGAATCATCTTTCTTGTTTAAAAGCGTGATTTCGTCAAATCCGGCTAGACCAAGCAATTCTTTGACTGCTTTCTTGGCATTTTTGGCCGAATCCCCAAGGTTGTCAGCTAGACCGCCTGAAGCATCGTCTGCGTCACCCATAGCATCTGCGAGGTCGCCTGCGCCACCTGCTGCATCTTGTAAGGCTCCGTTCATGTCGCCAACTGCGCCAGCCACACCGTCCTTAACCGTCGCTTTCTTGTTAAACATCAAAGCAATAAACTCAGCGAGTTTAGCAGTAACATTCTTCAAGACCATAGCGAACGAGTTCAAGACTGGCATGACTGCGTTGATAATCGGTAAGAAGGCGTTACCTACGTTTAAAGCGGCGTCCTTAAGCAATGATTTAAACAAGCTGATACGCCCATTGACCGACTGTGACAAGGTCGTGCCATACTTAGCAGTCGCTTGCTCGAGGATAGCCATCAGACGGATTTGTTGCTGGGTTTGATAATCTAGCTGGTCCCAACTTTGACCGTTTGCAAAACGTTTGAACGCTTCAGTTGATTGAATCATGGCCACGTTGACGTTGATTCCTAAATCCTCGATCGCTTCCGTATTCCCTAGCAAACCTGAGCGAATCCGCTCCATGACGTCTGTAATACTACGACCTGAACCCTCTGCGACTACTGCTGATGTTTGAAGCATCTTAGCAGTGTATGCGCTCAGCTTGTTAGAATCCTTGATGAAGCCAGAAAATAGGTTTGAATACACCGCCCCGTATTTCGTAGCCTCACCAACGCCCATATTCATAGCGTTTGCGTTGTCATTTACCCATTTTAAGAATGTCTGTGAGCTCTCGCCCATTTGACGCTTGATTTGGTTAATCGATGCTGTAACTTCAAGAGCCATCTGCGTTGAGTACATGCCGACGTCAAGCATTTTTTTGCCGAGATACGCAAAACCCGCAAATTTGGCTAATTTACCAAAAACACCAAGCATGGATCCAGACTGTGCCTTGATTTTGTCGGTTGATGACTGTACTTTGTTAGAGGCATCTTTGACCTTGTTCTCGACTTCTTTCATCTTGCTTTTGAAAGGTGCGATTTCAGCGTCAATCATAACCTTGAGCTCGTCAAGAGTAACTCCCATCTACTCTCCTTTCATTTTCAATTTTCGGTTATGACTCTCAGCAAACATGCGCATGCGTTCCTTATGCAATTTCAACTCTTGAGCCAATCTCGCTTGTTCAACTTGCTCTCGTTCTTTTTCAAAAAGCTCAGGAGCATAATCCCATACTTCAAGTGGTTTGGCATCTTTTGAAAGCAACATAGACACATTGTTCGCAATCATTTGCGAAAGTCTGTAAGATTCAATGATTTTTTCTTTTTGCTTTTGAATTGTGATACGATTATAGCTTTCAATCATGTCTCTGATTTCAAGTGCCGTTAAATCCCAAAAATCGAGAGGCTTGCCCCCGACGTCTAAAAACATTGGGTATAACCTCTCGACCATTTCTTTTACTGATGTGATGGTAGTCTGTTCTACTCGACTACTTCCATTTTGGCTTTGGATTTCTTGGGAGTTTTCTTGTCTTCCTTCTCCCGTGGCATAAAACCCGATACTTGAAGCATCGGCAATATGACGTCTGCCATGAATGCTGCTTGATCTCCACCATTGTCAACGTAGTCATCGTATAGGTCAGATACATCTTCAAATGAGAGTCCATGCTCGAACTTTTGAAGTGCTCCATGGGTCAATAACAACATGACTTTAAGAGGAGGTAAAGCAAAGGCTTCACCTTCAGCAGGCATGAATACCTTGAGCAAATTTGCTCCGATTTTTTCTTCGACTTTCGTCGCTTGCAATGAAGTGAGTCGGAGCTTTAACTCCTTATCCTCACTGACTTTCCAAATTGCGTATGGTAGAGCCATCTATTAACCTCCCAATCCGTCTGTAAATGCGAGTTCAGACTGCAATGCGATCTTGAGCGTGAATTCGATAACAGAGTTCACTCCGCCACCGCCAAGTTTGACGGACACTTGCCCTTCAAAATCGACCTTGGTACCGTCTGGATAAGCTTGCTCAAAGTAGAGTTTTTCCTTGTCTTCTGCTGCCTTACGTAAAACACGGTAAGAAGAAGTTGCGCTTGAGTTATCATAAGCGAACTTGTACTCAAGTTCTCCAGCATCACCAATACCAAATTCGTATTTCTTAACCTTGTCCTCAAGGGTTGTATTCTCAACCTTTTCAGGTTCAATACCAAACTCTGGGACTTCTTTCAGTCCTGCAAGCTTGGTATAAGTTCCTTTAGCTTTTCCGTAAGAAAGCGTAATTCCATTTGCTAACATGTTTTAGTTCTCCATTCTGTATTGATAAACCAATTGTGAATTTAGGTCAACGATTCCCTCGAATCGCATCAGCTTGTGACGCAAATGCGACGGATCAGGTATGTCCTGACAGTCCGTTCTTCGCAATCCTAAAGATGCGAAGATTTCATTGATTTTGACCGCTAATTCGCTGGTGCTATCTTTGTCAAAGATATCCACTTTGTAGCGGATATGCGATTTCTTCTCTTGGTCATCGAACCATTCACCAGGGTTATTTTGTTCTTCCAAAAAAATGACGACTGGAACGTTCTCCCAGTCGTCTGGATAAGTATCAGTCACATTATCTGCGACATTTTGTAATTCTTTGTAAATTACAGGCTTAATATTAATCATTTTATCTGTTCTCTTATCTTTCTACTAACGAATTTTGAAACGCTTCTTGAAACACGGTCATGGTTATCTTTCAAAGCAGGATACAAGTAAGGTTGAGCAGGTTGACCATACATCTTATAAAACTCACCTCTTTTTGCGAAGCGGTAAGGCCCTACGTTGATTTGGTCTTCATGCACGTACCAGGGACTAGAGCGATAAGACACGCTGACTTCTGGCGATATGCCTGAGTGATTAGCTTGTCCTTTCGGACCTGTACCAAGTTCGACATAGGCGCCATGGTCTGAGTTCGTGAAGACTTCGCTTGTTATCTTGTTGCCGTTTACTTTTAACCGCACTCTGATGCTATTTCTCAATTCGCCCTCATTTGCAGGCGCTCTGAGTTTCGCTTCGGCTTGTACGACTGTTTTGGCAGCATGCAAGACCGCTTGTCCTACTATCTCATTGCTCTTTGCACCGTACAGCTTACGACACTTAGCGATTAAGCTATCTGCTCCGATTAAACCTGACACGTTCCAACTCTAAAACTTGATGATGACTGTATACTTTCTTTGAGATAACCCGATGCGTGACCTCCGTCTTGCTATCGATACAGACACCGTCTTTCACGTTGATGTCTGCACTCTTGCTCGCATTTGCATTCAGGATATCGTTGATACGGTCACCGTAAATTTCAGATTGTAGCTTGCTAGTCGCTGACCACAACTCAAGTCTTACTTCTCCAACCTCATCCGCATATCCTTCTTTAGCAATCCCTTCGTCTGTCACGGTCTTCTTGAACCGTTTCATAGGATATAGCTTCAGTCTATTCTTTTTCAAAAACATGACCTGCCACCCTCGCTAATCGATGCATGCGTATACGCTGTAAAAGGCCCGTAGACAAGCCTGACTCTGCATAGGTAACAGAGATACCACCCTCGCTCCTAGATTGCTCTCCTTCGCTTCCGGAACGGTTGTAAAGCTCAATTACAAGTTCAGGTAGTAGCCTGTCGAGTGCTGGAGTCAGCTTCTCTCGGTTTGTTTCAGATAAAATGATATTCTCAGCCCTTAAAAGTAAAGACGAGAGGACTGTTTCGTCGCTCTCGCCCGTCAATGATTTTAGTTTTTCAAGTTCCATAAGACCTCCTAATCGTAAGGAGTCGTCTCGTCTCCTTGGGTTTCGATTTCGTCAATGATCTCGACAACGTCTGCGATGTCAACCGAGAACTCGCTCTTGAGATTGTGTGACAATTCGTTGAAACGTTCGTCTGTTATCTCAAAAACATCATTCTCACATCGTCTCACTTTCGCTTGCCAGTCATTGAAAGCTTGTTTTACTCTGACTTTCATAGATCAGACCTTATTTCTTGACTTTCCAGTTAGCTGAGTCAGAGTCTGGCGCAGTTATTGAGTTTGAAATCTCTTTAACTGCAACGTAGACCTTGCCTTCATGTGTTACTGTGTCGCCTTCTTTGTAGGCTGCTCCAGTCTTCCATTTTTTAGCACGGTTCACTGTCTTACCTTGAGCTGATTCTTTAGCAGCTGGCTTAGTATCTGCAATTGTGATGATGTACTTTTGGAAATGTTCAAGAACATACGCTCCAGTGTAGAGCAATTGTTCTACCAATTCACCAAATCGCCCAGGTACATTGTCATTGTACTTAGTGTTGTCGATTTGAATTGGTGATGTCACAACACCAGGAGCAGTTGCAAGGGCGTTTACATTTGGCAAGAATTTTGATGGTACTTTGTAGACTGTGTAGTCGTCCAATTCACCAACATAACCTTTGCCAAGTACTTTCTTGTCTGCATCGCCTTGTGGCAAGCGTACGATTTCAGACTTGATAGCTTTGTAGAAGCTTGGAGTGACAAAGAGCAAGCGTTCTTTGGTGATTCCTAGTTCATCCAATTTCTCAGAAACATCAAGAACTGCATTGTAAGCGTTGTTCGCTCCTGCCGTTTTACCCATGACCACGTTATCGCTTACGTTTCCGAGTGCTGCATCAAAACGAAGTTTGTCGAGATATGGAGCGACTACTTCGGCAGCTTGACGAGCAATCACGTACTCAATATTTACTTGACCATTCGAGTCACGTTCGTCCAATTGGTCAACGAAACGTCCCCAATATTTTTCTTCTTCAAGAGTGTAGACCTTCTCTTCGACTTCAACATGATCAAATTCATTGTTTTGGTTACGTTTATAGTCTTTGAGACCAGTTGTGTTTCCTGTTGCAACAGTGAACGAGCGACCATTTAGAGTCACTGCTTCGCTTGGTGTCAAAAGCGGTGTTGCGTATGAATTTACCGCAAGAACATCCTCGATAATTCCAAGGTGTTTCTTGCGTGATTCTGCTGTGTTTAATGCCTCAAATGCCATTTATTTTTACCTCATTTTTTTATTTTCTAGCGCAAAAAGTCCTGTTTCCATTTTTCGGTGGCTTCTTGCTGATTTGTTGGCGCAGTCTTGATAGGTGCGCTACCCTTCATGCGGTCAGATACGCCTTTCTGAACTGCATCTTCCCACGTTTTCTGAATGCTTGCGACTGATTCAGTCACGGCTTCAGCATTTGACAAATCAACCACGGCTACTAATTCAACTGGTAAGCCACGTTCACTTAGCATTGCCTTAGCTTCTGCGGTCAATTCCTTGCGAGCAATAGCCTGTTCACGGTCAGCTAGTTCTTGCTCACGCTGATCCAACTGATATTTCTGTTTCTCATCAGCGTTCATCTTAGCAAGCTTTTTAGCTTCGTTTTCCTTGGCTTCTTGCTCTGATTTCCACTTAGCAAACTTCTTGTCGATGATAGCATCGACATCTGCATCAGTGTACTTCTTCTCGTCTTGCGGTTGTGGTGTAGGTTCTGCAGGTACCTCTTGGACTTCAACCGTTTCGACTTCGACTGTTTGTGTTTCTTCGTTCATTGCGAACCTCCTATTTTTTAAGTCGTCCCCGACTGTAATTTCCATGGCTTTTAGTGTCGTCAATGCTCGGACAATCAAAAAACCGCATCAAATCTGACACGGTTTATAGCAATTTACAGTAATTTATAGCAGTCTATTCCTACCAGCCAAGATGTTGGATCACCTACTTTCTGTTTTTAAGCCATGAAAAGTCATTATCAACCAAAACTTGATAAAGGATTTTCCCAATTCGGTCTGCCTGCTCTTCTTCATGATTTATATAGCCAGCTTCAACTAAAATACCATGCGTAATTTCGTGAATAAGCGTCTGATCTTCGATTTGTTGGCTAGCTGAGTCGTCAAGAACAATCCTGCATGTCTTGTACTCAATATGCCCCCATTCTCCTGTTTTTCCCTGTAAATCAGTTATTTTTTCGATTTCGTAGACGATACCACCTATTTTTACCTTATCCATGTTAGGCTTATTATCACGATTCATTTCTTCAATCCTTTCTTTACACCCTCAATTATTCCTCTGAACACGGCCAGAATAATAAAAATTAACAACAAAAATACCAACCACCCGAAAGCGATTGATACCCATTCCCAAATAAACATATCTTTACTCCTTTCTGAGCACGAAAAAAGCACTTAGATTTCTCTAGGTGCTTTGATAACTATTAATAAGCAAATTCAAGTTTTGATTTAATTTCAAAGGTATCATAAAGTTACCTTGCATATTCGTAACCTAATTTACCTTTAATACGATTAAACGTTTCCAAAATGTGACTGGGGGTATCCTCTTGGAATACAAATCTAGGAGTTTCATCATCTGGGTAACTGGATTTTACCCATGGATAAATCTCTGTATAGAATTGCATTGTTTCTTTACTAGGTAGCGCCATTACTTCCATTTCAGTACCTCCTTAACTTTTTGTAACAATATTTTATCTGGCGTGTCTTCAGCTAAAACACCAACTTCAGCTACTAATTCATTGATATTATTTTTCTCAAAAGCAGCTAACGCATCAATACTAATTCTATGAAGATACATCATATCAAGGTTTTGTTGTGTTTTCACATACGACACCAACGGAGCATTTAATGCTTTCATTGCTTCTTCAAGGTTATTATACCTCTTTTTATTCTTTTTGTAAAACACTTTTGCAGAATCCCAATGTTTTTTATGGGTCAACTCATGCTTTAAAATACCGGTAAGGTCATTTGAAGCAAAGTAGTCATCTGACAACAGGTTTTGAATCTGCTCTTTTGAATGCAAAATATCACTAACAAAAAGAATATTTTGTTCTTGATTATATCCTGCAAAAGCGTTCAATCGACTATGTTTCACAATGACAATTTTAGGCACGTCAAAGTCAGATAAGTCTTTCAAACTCTCATGAACGTTTCGCATGGTATCCCTAATTTTCTTAGTGTTGTCTTGTAACCAAAAATCATAACCCGTCCCATGAACTTGTTTAGCGCTGACCCGAATCCTATCACCGACTACGAATTGTTGTGATTTCGCCATTAAATCAATTGAACTCATATCCTGATTATACACTTTTCCCCCGTCTTTAGCAACGTACCTAGAATACCACTCTTTATAACTCATATCAGCAGGTACGTACTCGACTTTGCCTGTTTCGGGATTTCTAGCCCTGCGCTTGAGCTTGCTGTAATCTGCATCCTCGTCATGCGCGATAGTTGTAGACCTGCACCATGGGTGCAGAGGTGGATAGTTCACACCAGGAACAGCCTTTCCCGTATCGTAGACTTTGTTGTCATGTTCTTGGCAAATATGTGACGTGCGTTTATCTAATACGGCTACAAATTTATACTTTGTAATCTCAGCATCTTCATAGCTAAGCAGCTCCATTTGATTGTGAAAAAACGCTGACTCAGTCCGAACCAAACGCCTTGCGTTGTTTTGGCCAACATCAAATCGTTCAGCGATTGCCCGAGCAGTATCTCGTGTGTTTCGTCCAGTCATGAGACTCACTAAAAGCTCGTCTTTCACACTTGAAGCGAGCACCCCAGTATTTGACCATATTCTGTCCGAATAGGCCTCTCCCGTCCATTTTAAGCCTCTTAGACGCTTAATTTCGGTTTCAGGGAGATTAGAGAAGCTATAAGCAAGCCCTGTCTGCTGTTGCAGGTCAAAAGTAGCCTTGTAGTAGCTATCCTTCATCAGATCGCTATAAAAGGCATCTGAGCCTGATTTCTCGGAACGATAAATTGACTCACGCATGCGGTCTAAATCGTCGTTCAATTGCTCTAACTGCTTCATACGATAAGCATAAGCTGGACTGTCTAAGTCAGCTAGCAACCGTTGGATATTCGGGTCGTCTGGTCTAGCTTCGAGAACTTTGCGAAGCTCTGCAAGGTCTTTCTGGTCCTTCATGTTTTTTAAGACATGACGAGCATCTCGCTCACTTAACCCATAATCACGTTGGAACTTGTCAAAGACTTTGTTGATTTGCTTGTCTAGATAGTCTTTAGATTGCTTGTAAATCTCGTCGAACTTGTCAGCTTGCCTCTCGGCCTTATCCATCTGCTCATAGATGAGATTAGCCTTCCTCTTGGTCCAGTAGTCCTTGTTCTTCATCTGCTACCTCATCGCCTGGCTTCGTGTTAACCTGGTTAAAGAATGGCACACGTTCCATGTTCTTCTCTTTCTCTTCCTCAAGACTTTCAAGTTCAGCGTCAGGATCTTCAACGAATGGCAAGAGAGAAATAAGCTGACGAAGCGATACCTTGCCTTCAAGATTATTGATAATCTGTGACAATTCGAGCAAGTTCTTAGGCAATCCACGGCTAAACTGAGGCACGATTGAATGTGCTTCAAGCGCAATCTGCTGCATACCCAAATAATGAGCGAAGATAGCAATACGCTGTCTGAGACCTCGCTTGTAATTCGCTTCTTTCATCTTAGTTATCATTTCAAGACCCAGTAGCTTGAATTCCATGGCTACACCCGAGCTATTGCCTGCGAAGTTTTCGTCCGTTAGATTCGGCACATGGCTAAAAGTGTAGATGTCTTCTTTCAAGGCTTTGCGCAAGATTTCAGTAGCGTTCTCGTCCAGGGCATTTTTCAAGAAATCAGCCTTGGCATCTGCTGGCAATTCCAAAAGGCCTTCTTCAGCAAGGATGCTCATTGCCTCTCTAGCATCCTCTAGATTGTCAGCCAACTGCGCACCGTACAGAACAAGAATAGACTCGACTGCTTGCTCTTTGTCGTTGACTCGGTTGCCCATCAATGAATTATAAGCATCAATCAAGCTGATTTGTTGCTCGTAGTCGCCAATCGCAAAGTGGTTGTTGCGATATTCGATAATTGGGATTTGTCCAAGATTATTTTCTTCTACTTGCTCATTCTGAGTTGTTCCCATACTCGAATCACGCAGCACAATGTGGTAATGCAGATTTTGAGTAAAGACTTCTGCTTGATACTTAGTCGCATCTTTCGTATCGTCCTTGATTTCGTAGTAGTAGACTGCAAAAAGCGCTTTGCGTTCAATGCTGTCATCATAAACGATGAATACATTCTCAGGATCTACACTAGTCGAATCAAGCTCAGTCAATCCCTCCTTCGCATAGATGTACTCGTAAGCACGTCCATAGATAGCCATGTTCAAAGCATTCTGCGCATCTACTTGGTCGATTTCAGCTCCATCGAAAGCCTCAAGCAAAGGCTCAAGGTCGCTCTCAGCAGTATTGTTATACTTGATAGGATTGCCCATGAAATAGCCCGTAGACGTGTCTGCAATGTCCTTAGCGTGATTGGCTACTGTTTTGAAGTTTGGAGCGTTCTGATTCCTTCTCGTGTGATTCAAGATAGCATGCTCACCCATATAGTAGCTTTTAAGTTTCTTCAAGCGTTGGCGTTCTTGCGTGTGTTTCTGGATCAGCTTGTAAATTAATTCTTTACTCAAAGCCGTTTCATCGTATCCATCTCGTGGATAAGTTAAAATCTGATACATTTAATTCCTTTCTATAATCCATATTGCGAACGCCTGCGTACAGTAGCCTTGCCACCCTCAATACATTGAAGGCTATATCGCAACGCATCCATCAAGTGGTTATTCTTATCTTCTGGTTTATTCAGCCAATTACCTTCTTTATCTCGTTGATAGCAATAACTATAAAATTCATCCATGATATGTTCACAACTTGGATGTACATAAATAGCGTATCCTTGTAATTTGGACACGCCTGCCATGATGCTATCCTTACCTTTCCTACTTTCTTTGATTCGGGATATACCGTGCTCCGACCTGAGTTCTTCAATCAATCGAGATTCTGCACTATCTGCGATAATTTGCGAACGATGATAACCTTTATCCTTTATCATCTTAGCGACTTCCTTGGTTATGAGACCGACTTTATACGCTTCATCAAAAATGTGTATCTCTTTCGTCGTGTCGTTTATAAGCGAGCAACACAAAGCAGTTGGATCGTGAGTGAAACCAAAGTCAAGACCGATACATAACTTGTTAGCAGGGTTTTGTAACAACTCATCTTTGTCAAAATCTTTGACAGTCACGTTGTTGTAGATTAGACCTTCAGCTACGCCCCATTCGCCGTCACAAACAATTCTCGCACGTCTTGGATTCGTGTGATACAGATCCTCATAACGCTTGATATCGACTTCATCCAGCCACTCGTTACATCGATAAGTAGTTGTAGTGGCGAATGTATCCGCTCTCCTCGTTTCCTCGTCAAAAAAGACACGTTTGAGCCAGTGCCTCTCATTCCACGGATTGAATGTGACCGTGATTTGTTTAAAGAAATCAGGTACATCTAAGCTACCACGGATAGACTCGACTACTGTACTGAGCTTGTCTTCAGTTTCGATTTGATAAGCTTCCTCAAACCATGCCCAGCAAAGTATACCTACATCTACCGTGATAGATGTGATTTTCAACTCATCATCCAAACCACGGAAGAGAATCTTTTGCCCTGTCTCTTTGACTGTTATTTCAGGCAAAGACTCGTTAAATTTAAATTTATGAGTGACCTTTAGCTGGTTAGCTGCCCACTTGAAGTCCGTGTAAGTCGATTGCTTGTTTGTGTTTGAGTACCTACGAATAACAAGCAAATTAGCCCAAGGGTATTTTAAAATCCGTGTGATAAAATTAAGAGCAGTAGTCTTTGATTTCTTCGAACCACGAGAACCTTTCACGACGCGATAAAAATTACGAGAACGCCAAAATTGGCCATATCCACCACCAACTGTCTTAGGTAAGTCAACAACAATATCATTTAGCTTAATCTGGTATGTCTGACTCATTCGCAAACACCACCGTTCCAGAAACATTGGCCTCGACTTTATCCGTCCAAAGTCTATGACGTTTCCCTAGTAGTTCAGCAGCCTTGATTCTATCTTTCGCTCCGACATCTATATCCGTAATCGTTTGGCCTAGTTCTCCAATGCTTCTCAAAGTCTGCTCTTGCATCTCTCCTCGCATGACTGAAGTTAGGTAAGTAAGCACCTCTTCTTGTGTTGCGATTTTCTCAGACGCAAGCTGAGCCAAGCGCTCATCTATGTATTTCTTAATTTCAAGTTTTTTCAAGTTCTGCTCACCTATCTGGCCAGCCGACCTCTTAGCATAGCCAGCCTTGATAGCAGCATCTGTCGCATTCCCGCTGATGATGTACTCATCAGCAAATCTCTGTTGTTTTAAAGTCAGTTTAGCGATTTTCCATCACCTCCATTCGCAAAATCAAAAAAAGCCACACAAACCATGTGACTTTTTATTAAGACCTCTCACAGACTTTGCAGGAATCGAACCCACGATAACAGTTTTGGAGACTGTTGTGTTACCACTACACTAAAAATCTAAATAACGGTACCAGGGATTGAACTAAATAACACAAAGAGGAGATCACCAGCTTACTGCCCTGATACCGTTAAACATTAAAGGAGTCATCAGTCCGCTTTACCGTACTTGCTGACAATACCATAATATCACTTTAAAAGTTCCAAGGAGTTCCATTAGTTCCATTTTTTAGAAATTTTTTTCAAAGCGCTCTCTCTAGCCCGATGAATCGTCCCACGTCCGCAACGTAACTGAGCCTGAATTTGACTCCATGACAATCCATCAATGTACAACAATCGCATGATGATATTTTCTACAGGGTCGTCCAATGACTCAATCACTTGCACAAGCTCGTCTCGTTCTTGATAAAGTTCTTGGATCTCCTGATACAGTTGTTCTGACTTATCAATAATCAGCACGTTCAATTCCTCAGAGCGATTAGACGAGTTTTCTGACTTCGGCATATTGTTAAACTGCTGTCCTCGCAAGATGCTTGATTTTAAGCTGATAATTTCCTGATGCTTCGACTTCGCTTTAATATCGATATACTGTAATGCTTTTAATCGTTGCTTGATATTTATCGTCAATCTTCCACCTCCTGCAACAATTTCGGATTTTTATAGATATTGCCAATAACAACACTTTCTTTTAGTGTTTCTGGTTCAAATGGGCTTATTCTGTCTGGGTCAGCAGCGTTGATGCACTCGACATAAAAACCTAGGCCGTCGTATACAATCCCCGACGCATGATCTTTTCTTTTAGAAATTTCGATATATCTATAATTCCCGAATTTCACAACCATTCTAATTCCCTGAATTTCAAGTACATCCCCCTCGAAAATCTCAGTACTGTTTCGGTCTCTGAGGTCTGTTGATTGCATGAGGATAACATCCTCTCCGTTTCGCTTGTCTTCGAATTTTAACGGAACCGATGTAGAACCGTCGCTAAACTTCCCTATGATCTCTTTTCTAACGAATGAAATCATCAGTATTTCGTCAATCATTTCTTCTGCTAACACATACCACGCTCTAATTTTCGAGATCATCCCAAATCCTCCTTTGTTGTCATAGTAACACCTCATTTCTATTTATTTAAAACTGACCTATTTCTCTCAGTTCTGCGTAGTCATTTAAAATTCCTCTCAACTCTTCTGGTTCTACTTGAAACTCTTTAAACCAACTGCCATTGGGCGATATATACATATACTTCATATCTACAAAATCCATTGGAAGCAAGAGACAATAAGGGTTGTCAACGCCTGTACTTTGCTCTCTTTCCAAAAATGCAACTATGAAGTCTTGCTTACCTTTGCACCTAATCCTCCAATAATTTGTATTTCCTCCAGAATATAACGAACTGTATTTCACATCAATCGTCATATTTTTAAAAACAAAATCATAGACAGGGTTATTTTTCTCGAAAAGCGCATTGGCATCAACAGCGTCAGGTACTAAAGTCTGAAACAACTGTTCTGCTTGTCCACCTAACTTAGCTCCTTTACTACCAAATTGGATTTTATCAGTAATTTTCAAGACACCAGCCTTACGTAATTTGATATGCGCAATGTGCATCGGTAGCCCACTCAAGCGTACAGCTGTTCTAAAATCTCCATGCTCCAAGTATAAATCTACAATATCCATTACAACTCCTTTAAAATATTTTCAATTTGTTGACTAAAATTCACAACAACACCTCATCCCCAACCTTCACTTTATCCCACTGCTCTTTCGTGACTACAAAAATCCCATAATCTCTGATAGTCACTGTATATAACTTGCCATGCCGTCCTTTTTCGACGACACGACCAAATATTTCGGCGCCTTTGTTGTCCATCTTATAGATAACCATCGGCTTCTTTTCTTCTAGTTCTGCAATCCTGTTCGACTGCCAGATGTTCAATCCAGCTGAGACAAGAATCCAGATTGCGATGAATCGTTTCACTTCTCGTGTTCCTCCTCAAAATAAAACTTTCCGTCGAATGGTTCGATTTTAATGATTCCATAATCCAATCCAAGTCTTGCTATGAATGGCTTGGTGATTCTTTCGTGCAAGGTAGACATCTGCTCCCTGAATTCATCTAACAGAAAAGTAGATTTGTAGAAATTGCATTGATAACAAGCAGGCATATAGTTTTCAAAACTATCCTCTCCGCCTCGATAGTGAGGATGCAAATGATCCACTCTCAAAGTTTTTAAATCCAATTCCTTGCCACAATAAGCACAGTGACCACCATACTTATCTAAAACTTTTTGTCTAGTGGCTTTAGATATGCTTTTTCTTCGTTTCAATCTATGACCTCCTCGATAAGAATGTAAGTTCTTTCTTTGTTTATTTGTTCGTAACGTGCAACTTGGTAACCTATAATGTTTATTTTCGCCTTGCCACTTGTTGCTATTTTGGCTTTTTCAATATATTCATTGAGTTTCTCCACCGCCAGCTTTTCTTCGTCGTCAACGAACTCCATGAACACTCTCATCACTCCACCTCCTCGATCTTGATTCCTGGACAATCGAATACCCAGCCAAAGTCTGCTTCTTCTAGTTCTTTTTGGGTGAAACTATCAGTGGAGCTAATGGAGCTGGTCTTGATGACAAAATATTCGCTTGACGGAAAGATATTCTTTGCGAGATGTTGCCCGGTTTGGATGAATTTAACCCGGTACCGCTTCTCTTTCTCGACCTCGTGGCCCTCGCGCCATTTTGCATGACTAAAATCTTGCTCAAATTCGCTCATGATAGCCTTCAGCCAAACTTCACGATCATGCAATGGCAATTCTCGTAATCTTGCCAGTATGTTTTTGACATAGCGAGGCGCTTCGTCTGCGTGACCCATTTCTGGTTCGTCTAGTTGTTCAATTGATTCCAATATCCAATTTCTATTAATTGTGATTGTATCTGCGATAGGCCCCTCTGTATAAGGCAAAACCTCGATACGTTTAATCAATTCCGGTTTCTTCATCCTTCCACCTCCTTAAGTTTCACCTTATACATTCGATTTCCTCGATACTTGCTCTCGAGCTGAGCCTTACATTTGGCAGCGTCTCCCTCTTTCTTAAAAAAGTGAGTTTCGTCTACCATGTTGTCAAAAAATAATGTTACTGTGTATGACATTTTCTCTCCTTTATTTATTAAATAATATGCTTATTTTGTGAATGTTTTTTCTAAGGTTACAGGTTACATCACTTTTCAAAAAACATATTTTATAAAAAACAAGAATGCTGTTATATCAACGTTTATAGCACTTGCTATTTTTACTTATTAAATATTTTATATAAATGATGTAACCTTACTAATAGACACCCTAAAACATCAGTAGTATCAAGGCTTTAGGAGGGTTACATCACTTTTTTAAAAATTTTATCAAAAACAGCACTCAAACCCTTGATATAACTAGCTTTTCCTGCGGTTACATCATTGATGTAACCTGATGTAACCGAAACATGATTTTTGACCGTTTTTTGCCTAAAAGGTTACATCATTTTCACTGAGGTTACATCACTTCTGTTTGTATATTTTTTCTAAAATATGCACGTAGCGTCTTCCCTTTAACCTTCTTTATTTTGTATTCCCAATCCTGATTATTGTCCATAATCAACTTGATCTTCCTAGCAATCTTTTCACCTCTCGCGCTATCGATATCAAAGACATTCTTTAATATCTGTTTGGCAGACACACTCGATTGAAGCTTCACACCTTCATATAGCAGACCGGACTCATTGCGATAGCTGCCATCATTGAAGTAGCACCAGGTATATTGATATTGCTGAGAAACTGAAAAGTCTTCCCACTCTTCTGGAACAAGCATTTCAAGATAATCATAGACCTGTGATTCTGCCTCATCTTTATAAGTGAAGCGCTCCTTATAGACCGCAAGCTCATTTTCGAACTCATCATCAAAGGTAAGCATAAATCCTTTTTTGTATATAGCCACTGCTTCGCCCCAAAGTTGGAGTACATCATTCTCTGTCATATCAAAAGGTTTTACAAACTGCTGACCTGCATCCACCAGTATGGGCAGAAAGCGCCGTTCACCAGTCTTATCTCCCAGATACTCAATTTTATTGCTCGTCCTTGCGATAACAAAGTTTTTAGGGAATTTTTCGGCCCTGCGACCGTAGGATCTACGGAAAGAAAGTTCTGTTTTAGTCACGAAGGCTTTGAGTTCGTCAAAAGTAGTCTTCCTGGAAGCAACCATCTCATCGTCGTTGACAATCAGTGATTTCAGCATAATCTCATAGTTGTCCTTGTCCATAAAATCTTTAGCCGAATCCGTGTACCAATCAACAGCTATCTTTTGCAAGAAAGTGGTCTTACCAGCACCTTGGCCACCGACAAGATCCAGCGTGTAGTCAAATTTAACCCATGGGTTAAAAACCTTAGAGACCGCACCAACAAAGAACATTACAGCTATTCTTTGGACATAGATACTGTCCTCAGCACCCAACCAAGTTTGAAATACCTGGGCAAGTCGTTCTTTATGATCCCATGACTCATAAGCATTTTCCATATATTCTTTAACCGGATTATAGGTCTTTTCTGCAAAGAATGCTTCGATACCGTCCCTTAATGCTCCAGCCTTGAAAACTGTCTTGAAGTGATTCTCCAAATATACGCTTAGGTAGGATTCAAAGGCTGAAGGTAGCTGCCCCTTCCTCAACTGGATAGCATCCAGTTTTACGTCCTCCACGATTTCGTGTTCACCAGTAAATTCATTGTGTCTGAGAAAGTCGTTGAGCTTGTTATCGCTCTTCATTGCAAGAAGAACATTTCTGGGACTGTCAGCCACAATCGATTCAATCTCAATCTGTTCACCTTCTTCGTTTAAGATTTTTTTCTTTCTGCGCGAAAATTGCTTGATTGAAATATTCGTAACATCACCTATTATGGCCACCCCCCCTCATGTGTTTCTTGATCATGGATTCAACAGTCCTACTTAATTCTTTGTGACTAAGAGGCTCTACCGAATTGTTATTGGCTGTTTCTGCTAGTTGCAGTATACAGTTCGGTTCTACTGACCTGCTCAAGAGTCCGCCTACAAATTTTGCAAGTGTATCATTTCTGCTGCCTTCATCGCCGAAGCCTAGGACAACCATTTCAAATAATTCGGTTGTTCTGTTTCGTTTGCCAGCACCTTTGCTGATTTGATAGTAGATATTATCCAGGTCGCTACCAGAGTTCTTTTTGTTGTATTCCTTCTTAATAGCCATAACAAGAGCTCGACTAGCAGTGACCATCGTGCCCCCCTCTTTAGATTTTTCTAAGTCCCAGGCATATTCTCCTTTTGGGGTCTTAGATGGAGCAACTAAAACATAGTTGTTTGGATGCGCCTTGATATCGACTCCAGGTAGAAAGCCTATCATTTGAGTCATAGTTACATCTGGATGCTTAAAGTAAAAGATATGTTTGCCACCACTTGCAGTTCTTGCCTGCAGCGTTGGAGTTATCAAGTTCAGATGTTCCCAATTGGCCAAGCTCTCGTATCCGTTATGCTTACCGTGTAAGTCAATATCGATTACGAAAAATTTGTCAGTCCGAACAGCAATATTGCTATCTGGATACTGATTCCAGTAATTTTCAATTTCCTGAGCAGTCATTGGTGGCTTATCTGCAAATTTAATCGCTGGTTGCTTTCCGTTAGGCACCACGGGAATTACGGAAAACCCCGCTTTTTGATATTTGAGAGCATATTCTTTCATTCCCATTTTAGTTACTCCTTAGAACGGCAAATCATCGTCTTGAATATCCATCGGGTCGCCAGTCCCAAATGTATCATTCGAACTTTGTTGATTACGGCTTTCCAACATTTGGAAATTGTCAGCCACGACTTCTGTTACGTAGACACGTTGTCCTTGCTGGTTATCGTAACTACGAGTCTGGATACGACCTGTCACCCCGATAAGTGAGCCTTTTTTAGCCCAGTTAGCAAGGTTTTCAGCCTGTTGGCGCCACATAACGACATTGATAAAATCAGCCTCACGTTCGCCATTTTGACTCTTAAATGTACGGTTTACTGCAAGAGTAAAAGTCGCAACTGCTACATTTGATGGGGTATAGCGAAGTTCAGCATCACGTGTCATACGACCAACCAATACTACATTGTTAATCATTAATTTCAGTCTCCTTTAGATATTTTTAATACGAATGACAAATGCTCTTCGTTCAAATCCGACATCTTCTTCTTCCCAAGTAATTTCATATCCGGACGAAGAGTACATTGAGACAGTATTTTTTCGTACAATACTACGCAACTCAGGATCAATAGCACTCATTTTTCTACCAAGTTCTGTCAATCTACCAGCTTTTACACTATGAGATGTTTCTAATTCAGGTAAATAAAATCTCCTTAAATTAAATCTACCGTCCGAGCCCCTCTCTGGTGTATGAGCAAGTTTTTTCAAGTGAAAATCGATTATTTCTTCAACTTGTTTTATTTTTTCAGGTATAGTACTTTCATTTCTCATTTTCTTGAATTCTTCTAGATTAATCACTTACTCAATACCTCTCGCTTTCTTCGCATCTGCGATAATCTTCTGAGCTTCCTTCAATCTATCAGCTGGAATGCTTTCAGGTTTGTCAACACCCATCTTATCGATGAACCATTTCCCAATTGTTGCAGCAGGACTACCTGTAGCTTCAGCCATATTTTTGAGTTCTGTCCGAATGGCTTTAGCCTGTGCTCCTGTAATGGTTTTAGCTCCGTTACTTTTAGCTGGTGCATTGGCCGGTTGCTCTTGCTGACTATTTGTTTTTTGAGCTGGTTTTTGCGACGTACGGCCTGCTTGGCTATTCTGATTATGATATTCATCCGTATCAGGATCCTTGTTGTCATCAATCATAAAGAGTCCGTTTAGCGCGTACTTACGTGCATAGCTGGATGCAGCACCTGTAACTTGACTACCATCCATCCCTTTTTTGCTATCATCTTCTCTAGCATAGGCTGTAGTCCCAATAGTTTCACCAACTGCATAAAGAGTCGCAGTTGCTTCGACATAGTACCTGTCGCCAATTTGCACAATTCCATCTTGTAAAATCAATACTGCATCGTGTTCCTGCAAGATTGGCTTCAGCGCTTCTAGGATGTCCTCTGCGCTTCGATAGCTATATTTCCCAAAACTGTTATACTGTCCTTTTGGAGCAACCAAACTCTGCTGGATACTCTGTAAAGTGACAAAGATTGGGGATTGTTGTTTTGTTACCATACATCTTCCCCTTTATAAGCTTCTCAATAGATCAAGCAAACCAGGCTTAGTATTTTCACGTTCGATTTTTGAAACATCGCTACCATTTGGATAAGTAAGTTCAAATGTGGCTTTAACCCGAATAATCTCCATTCCGTGTACTTTAGCCAATGCTTTTAGCTTTGTTTTCTGCTCAAGATAACAATCATATGGCATTGTAAGAGCACCTCGAATATCATCCACAAAACCGGCCTGAGTAGCTAATGAAGAACGTTTGTTCTTGAGTTCATTTAAAAAATGTCCGCTTCGTTTGTCACGCATTACAATATAATCACTTGAAAGTTTCATTTTGATTCTCCTTAAAAATAAAATTCAATGACACGCACGTCATGTTGTTGACGGCTGCCTGTTACTCGCCATAAAAGTTGGCGATAATCGTCATAATCTCCATCAGATGGATTAACGGGGTCTAAGACCACAATAGTTTTAAATTTATGCTGAAGGCCATCAACTCCTACACCCAAAACCTGGCTTGTAGCAACCACATTTGTCTGTTCTAAGGAGTCCTTCTTGTCTCCAGTCCAAATACCAATTTCTGGGTGCCGCTCTCTGATGACCTCTACAATCTGCTTGGATTTGCTCACTATCAGCATTTCTGTCCTGCTTGCTAGTAGAAGATCCAATTGAAGTAGCATTGGAGTATCTGCATTAACAGCTTTCAACTTTGGGAAGTCAATCTCAAAGCCGGTCTGGATTAAATATCGCTCAAAAGTTTTTCGGCCAAATGTCTGTTTGGCCATGGCATATTTACCATTTTTCCCAACGACATTCAATTTCCTAAATTGCTCTAATTCCTCCGGATTAGCAGTTAGACACCAGATAGGTTCAAAGACAACCTCAAATCCGTTATTTTCTTCTGCTTCTTCAATGGCTTCGACTTCCTCCCAGCGGAAGAAGTTGGGCAGATTGCTTACATAGTTTTCATAGTCTCGGAAGTCATCCCATTCTTGCTTAGAATAGCTGAACTTGGAATACTTCATCTTTCCATGGGCTAGTTGCCAGTTTTCTCTTTGATTAGGATCAGCCATCCCAAAAAATGTTTTTTCTAGAGGGTAAAAATTTTGCCCCTTCTTCCTGATCGGGGTTGCAGATAGTCCAACTGTATAGCCACGTTTGACCTTGCGATAAGCCTTCACGTTGGCATCACTAGACATGTTCTGCCACTCGTCAATAATGAACACATCGCACTCAATAGACTCACCGCTTGCAAGTCTGTTCTGCAATCTGCGGTCCGTCATGGTTTCTAATTCAAAATCAGTATTATAGCCTAAATTTTTATAGGTACTACTCCAGCCATCCAGAATGGCCAACCGATTATTGATTACTAGGACTTTTTTAGCCCCCTTGTGCTTCGCTATTTCAAAAGCACAGATTGTTTTACCACGTCCACCGTATGCCTCAAGGAAAATCCCAGGACAATTACGGTCACTTCTTTTGACTGCTTCAGCTTGCCATTTGCGTAATTCGATCGCCAATGTCCACAATCACCTCCTCAATATCGTTCCTCTGGGCATAGAAGAGCCCAAGTCTTGCGGCTGCCCTTACATCGTTGTGGTGACTCTTTTCAAAGGACCATAGTCCAAGAGCTTTCAGCAAGTCATTTGGTATATCTGTCTGATAACCTGCGTTACGTTGCAGAACCAAATTCGGATAGCATAGCTCAATGGCTGCGATAGTTTCTACAACCGAGTTGTCCCTGGAATAATCATTGTCCCTAACTTCGAATTTTTCAACGACCACTATGTCGAATTCAAGACTACGACCAACCTCTTTGAACCAGGCTTTGAAGTTTTGGGCACCATAAGGAACCACCCAATAATCGACCAGCTTCGCATTATTCAAGAGTACAATCCCTGTTGTACTGGTTTCAATTTTATTGCTAGCTGGGTCAATAGCTAAAATCCTCATTTGATCACCAACTTTTCTGTCCGGACAAGTTCCGCGCCTTTAATTTTCTTACCAGCCTTCAGCAATTCTTTGAGTGTTTTTTTGTCCGGCGCAAGCGTCACTTTTTTTGTAAAATATTTTTTCGGAAGGTCGTCTTTGTTGACCTTGACTGATTCTGGATTCTTAGAAACTTTTATAGTAAGAGCACCACTCTTGACTTCGGTTTGACCTGTGACATTCATAGCTGTCATAATGTTATCCTTGACATAATCCAGCTTTTTCTGTGCCGCCTGTTTCTTCGCTTTGAAGCTCTCTTCCTCAGCCTTGTACATGGCCACATCGGCTTCTAGATTCTTGATAACATGGGCATATCCTTCTGCTTTCTGTTCAAATTGTTCTTGCCAATCGATGGCCTCAAGCGTGTCTGCTTTTGTTTCGTCATCGATATCCAATTGGTAAATTGTCAGGAACTGACCTGTTAGTTCGTATAAACTAGCCATTTTTTTCTACCTCTCTGATTTTGTTTGTAAGTTTTGTTAGTCCAATACCAGATTTAGTCAAATCAGCGTTGGACGTGAATAGATGATTTTGATTCATTCTAGCAATTTCGTTCTTAGATAAACATGCTAGGTTTGAAATATCATAGTTTGTTTTGTCACCGTCCAGGAAAACGATTGAGTACCCTTTTGGTATCGGGCCATGATGGTCCTCCCAGACTTTACGATGTTTCAAAACCCATTGATTAGGTTCTCCAATTTTCTCTTTTGGGTACCCATCTGTTGTGTAGTTGATAGTACCGACAGGAACATAATTCGGAGGTCTATTACCCTTTTTGAACTGTCCACTGTTTTTTGGCATATTGGGATACTTCTTCCCCTTATTGTGAGGGGTTCGACCTTTCTCAAACCTTCCCGTCAAACCGCTATGTAGATTATTATTTCTCCGATAACTCTTAATCTGTTTCTCAGTCAGTGATAATCCAAATTTTCGGTTCATTTCATTTGCGACATCCCGAGAAATCTTATTTTTTTGGATTGACACAAGATAATCGTGTTGCTCCTTTGTCAGGAGTTTACCTTGATAAGCTTCGCCAACAAGTAAGCCTAAACGTTTACGTACACCGCCGATTTGGGTCTTGTTGTAATTCGTACCAAATTTCTCATTTAGTAACCTGGTTACTTCAGGAGTTAATCGACCAGGGCAAATTTTATGCATATACTCCGTGTACTCATCCTTCCAGCAAAGCGATCGGGGCATTGACTTCACCTACCTTGTCTTTGAATTTTTCGGCATCTAGCGCCAACTGGCCAGCTTGTAGGATTTAACCTGAGATAGCGACCATCTGTTTTGACCGTTGAAGCTCGGTCTTTAATTCATCTGCAGTAAGATCCCTGTCGTCCAATGCTTCCAACTGAGCGAAAAGAGTATTGGTTAAATCTGATAATTTATTTCGGACCATCTACTTAGTCACCTCTTTCATCAGTTTATTTGCTTCTTTGATTAGCAAACGCATAACGTTGCTATCCGTTTCTTTTTCTGCTGCCCTTGTCAGCATATCCACCCACTCACGTCTAGTATCATTCTTCCAATCAACCAACTCTGTGAGTTCCTTTGTGTGATTAAAGTAAGGCGAGTAGTCGTATGACTTATCTTCCAAGCGGACACATCTGCCCACCTTGATGTCTTTAGCCAGGTTCGCCCTTACGTTGCTATTTGTTGTACCGACAACCTCAGCCACTTCATCATATGAGGCAGCAGGGTGCTCTCTATAATATTCCCTAATTCGTTCCGCTTGTGTCATGGCTTTCTCTCCTTATTTCAATCCTTCCGGCGGTTGCACGTCGTACGTAAATTGCTTATCTGAATTTCTCAGGTTCATGCGTGCAATATTGCTCGCTATTCGCTGGCGTTCTTTCTGCTTCATTTCAGCGTGGTCATCCAGCGTATTTACCAGAGACCAGAGCGCGATTCCTACGATTGTCACGAAATATAAGTATTCCATCATCTTGCAGCCTCCTTCTCCTTGTAGATTGCTACGATTTTTCCAAGATCAGCAATACGCTGATTGGCATTTTGAAGTTTTTCTTGTGTTTCAATCAGTGATTGATTGAGGTCCAGAGCGACCACTCTCCAGTCCAGATTGGTTTCTTCGACCTCTTCCGAAAAGTAGTTTTTAATTCTTGTTAGTAGGTTCATCCGACTGACCTCATTTTCTTGCTTTTCACCATTTCTTTTTTCCAATTTCGACTGCCTCTGTATTGCAGGTAGGCATCAAAACCTTTAATCGTGACAAGCTGACCATCATTCCTAAGATGCTTCTGTTGGCTAGGTAGCTTCTTCATCTCGCGTCTCATGTCTCCCGCTTGTCGCTTTGAGCATCCAAAGATGTGTTCTAATTCTTCATCATTAGCCGAAACCTTTTCGATGATTACATCTTTAATTCTTACAATTTCAACTGCTTCCATTTCTGCTCCTTTCGTGTTATAATTCAGTTGGTTATTTTTCTATGCGCCTGATTTTGTTAGGTGCTTTTTTGTTTTATCTTAATTCATCTATGCTGATCTCCAACGCATCAGCAATTTTCTTGACCGTGTCAAAATATAAATCTTTCACTTCTCCATCTCTTAAACGATAGATTCCAGCAGGTCCGATACCTGCTTTTAAACAAAGTTTATAAACTGTCCAATTACGTTCTGAAAGTTTTTCAGATATTTTTTCCCAAAGCATAGCCTTTTTCTCCTTATCTAGTTTTATTTTTATATTTTTTTGTGCTTATATGTTCTATTGCACTATATATTGTGCCCTTTGTAGATTTTACCTCCTTGTTTACACAATATATTGACAAACATTGTTTTTTATCATATAATATATTTTGACTAAGACCTCTCACGTTTTAGTCAAAATCTCAACAGAAAGGAGATTTAATCATGGGCAAAAATCAGCATGTTGTCCCTGCCAAAAATGGTGGTTGGAACGTGAAAGGTGCTGGCAATTCAAGAGCAACTGTTCATACTACTACAAAGAGTGAAGCTAAAAATATTGCTAGACAGATTTCACGAAATCAAGGTTCCGAACTAATCATTCATGGCAAAGATGGGAAAATTCAAAGCCGTGACAGCCACGGTAAAGACCCATTCCCTCCTAAAGGCTAGTCATAATTCGGTCTTAGCCTTACAACATACCCTGTAGCAGAAGTTATATCATCTAGTGTGACTTCTGCTATTTTTTTCGCTCCATCCTCTGTTTCAACAATTAGCCGTGTATAGAAGCGACTATCTAAAATGTTCATCAGATTCGGTTTAAAGTTATACGGATACCGTTTTGGTCTCATTTCATTCCTCCTACTCAATCCCATAATCTTCAATAACCTGAAGAATAAAACTGTTCGCTCGTGGTCCTTTTGTCGTTCCACTTAGAATGTTTGTTACTTCCTGTCGCTTAAAGCCGTAAGCAACCGCTAGAGTTGTTTTTTTAATGCCTTTCTCTTTCAAGAAAGCATTAACCTTTTCACGACCGTTTGCGATATCTGGCATATATTTCTCCTTTCTATTTCTTCTCTCCTTTTTGCTATAATATAAGCAGAAAGGAGGTGAGTACATGGACACAAATCAAATTTTGATAACTTTTTTAACTTCATGCGTTCCTGCGTTTCTTGTTTATCTCGCAAATAAACATCAAACTGATTCCAAAATAAAAGAATTAAAGGCACAATCTGAAAGCGAATTACAAAGACTTGAAAAAGAGCATGAATTGAAACTGGATGCCTTAAAACAAAGCCAGCAAGTAGATATTACTTCAAAATTTTTCACAGGAGAAGTCGATATCAACAATCTGACTCAAGCGATCAATGGAATCGCAGAACTTCAAAAGGCTGTAGATAAGCTATCAAAATAATTTGATGAAAGCGGAGAACTTACTCTGCTTTTTTTAAAACTTTCAAAAGTATTGACATCCCGTTAACTAATCCAGCCAGATACCCTCGTCCATAATCAGTAGTTAAGAATTTCAATAATTCGATTATTTCTTCTTCCTCCATTTCCTACCCTCCATCTCTACTTATTTGTAAATAAGAAACAACTAAAAATTTAACTATTTTTTGTGTTATTGCTTGACAAGTTACACCAAATTAGCTAAAATGAAAACATAATAAAACACTAACAAATCTATAAATACCGTTCGCCAAAACATTTTTTATAATTTATTTCTTAGTTGTTTTTTTAGTTGTTTCTTACTTACAAAAAACATTTTACACCTTTTGGGATAAATAGTCAATAGTTTTACACCAAATTTGTTAAAATTTTTTTGTGATGTCTTAGAAAGGTTGATTTTAACAATGTTTGAGACGTTTGAAAAAATTAAAGAGTTAGCAAAAAAACGTGGAAAAGCTCTTGGACAAGTCGAAGAAGACTTAGGTTATGGCAGGAATACACTATATAAGATAAAAAACTCTACTCCCAATGCTGAGCGAATTGCAGAGATTGCCAATTATTTCCATGTATCCACCGACTACCTGCTCGGACGGACAGATAATCCGATTATCGCAAGCGGCAACAAGGCAAATGCAAATCTTGGTCCAGCTGAAACTGAACTGGTTGCAGCGTTCAGAAATCAGACCCAGAACATGACCGAGGAAGAAAAGGTTCGCTTTAACAAGGCGATTGAAAGCTTGATGGTAACTGCTAAAACCCTGATGGACGATGACAGTAAGTGGAGGTAACTATGGCTAGAGAAATTATTTCACGTAGACAGTACATCCAACATTGGGATTACGCCGTCCCGGTGATCGAAACAGTGTCTCGACAGAATAATATTCCGCTTGAACAAGTTACTTTTCAGCACATCATCCGTTACTTTGAACAGACTTACAACCTTCATTTTATCTTCTTTGAAAAGGACCCGTTTCCTATGCTCCCTTCAGCCGGTCTACTTGGTTCTGAGTACATTAAATATCGAGGACTTGTCAATAATCCAGATGTCACTTACTTGGATGATATCATCTGTAAGCACAATGACGGCTTTACCATTTATAGCAAATAACAAGAAAAGTACCTTGTTTATATCAATCAAACACATATCAAAAGACGGGTTATCTTTACCATTTTGCATGAATTAGCCCATATTGCAGCCCATTTTAGCACAGGTCATTCTGATGAGGTCGCCCTCGCTTGCGCTAACAACTATCAGAGCAATCCGCTAGAGATAGAAGCTAACACCATGGCCTCTCTCTTTTACATCAATAATGAGCGCATGGTCTGGCACCTCAAAAACAAGCACACGTACGAGCAAATTAAACAAGCAAATACAATCAGCGATAATGCCCTTTTCAATCGATTAGTTGATTTTGTTCATTATCGGATATTGAGCTATGATGAATATTTATTGGACGATCAACAGCAACGAAGAGTGGCTATTGACCTCGTTACAAAATACAAACAAGGGAACGATATCTTACAACAATATTATGATATTGACGTGTAATGTTAAAAGCAGATGTGATAGCTGGTGTATTGTGGCGAGGTATTGAGAAAAATCATAACCACCCGTCTAACGGGTGGTTTGCACCAGGGCTATAAGCC
>CAUVRF010000005.1:0-47175 GCA_963554245.1 uncultured Streptococcus sp. | reverse complement strand
TATAAGATACACCAATTTGTCTCACTGCACCAGAGGTGTATTTTTTCGGAATAATTCAAGTACATGACCAACCATTGTTTTTGGAAGATTTGCGGGGTCAATCTTTTTCTGAGCATTTATTGATTTTTTCATCTCAGTCCTAGAATAGCCAATATGAATAGAAACGACAGTAGCTTTTTTATGTGCCGAGCGAAGACGGTTAGCAACCTGGTCAGCCATTTCAGCTAATACAATTTCAATTTCTCTTTGGGTTTTGTAATCTCTAGGAAGTACTTGAGAATTACCCAATCCTCGTGATTTTGGTTTATAGGGGTCATGGACGTTGCTCTCGTCAACTCCATTTGCGTGAAACCAAAGTTGAACACCGACTTTACCGAATTCTTTTTTGAGAATATCAGGATTGAAATTAGCTAGATCTTTGATTGAATGAATACCAAGTTTTTGTAAATGAATCTCAGTTTTACTACCAATACCCCAAAAGTCCGTTAATTTTGAAATAGACCATACCTTGGATTCTACATCTTGGTATGACCAGTTAGCCCTCATAGTAGCAGTTTTCTTAGCTTCATTATCTAGAGCCAATTTAGCTAGAAGAGGGTTGGAATTACTCATTCCAACAGTTGAGATAATACCTGTTTTGCGATAAATATCTCTCTGAATCATTGCCGAAACATTATCTAACTTATCTTTCCTTGACATTGACTTATCAGAAATAAAGTAAGAAAGTGAGCTAGTAAGGTCAATAAAGCCTTCATCGATTGAATAGGGGAGAATGTCATCTGGAGCAGCGTAGTCTTGAAAGATATGTTGAATCTCTAAATTCTTCTCGATATATCTGTCCATACGAGGAGGAACAATGAGTGTACGCATTGCCCAGTGTTCGATGAAAGATTTATACTTGGGTGTTACCTCAATGCCCTGCTTCCATGCATTCTGATAACTGAATTTACGAGTGTTTACGTCAAAAGGCAAGTCGTAGGAACGCCCTACATTTGCTTTTCCGAATACTTTCTTAAACATAGGAGAGGAAGCAAGTATTAATCCTGCTGAGTTATCTGCTCGGCTCATGACGCATAATGATGTATAGAGCGGATGCAAACCTCTATCTACACATTCAACCGAAGCGTAAAAGGACTTCATATCGAGGAAGGCTATGTCACTTTGAGGTTCTATAGAGTAGTCGATATAGCCCATAGGATCATCTCCGTTTGAGTTTTTCTAGCTCTTCGATAAGTTCTCCAATGTAATCAGTGATGTCGTATTCGAACTTGTCGGGAGTAAAGATAATACGTTCGCCCTTTATGTAAATCATTTCTTTAACGTTCATTGGTATTGTCACCCTCCTCGGTCATAGCAATTAAAATAGAATCTTCTATCAAAAAAGCGTAAGGATAGATTTTTGCATCATCATTTTGAGGAATAAGAATTTCATCGAAACTTTCATTCTCTAGTCGCTCTTCAAAGTTGTCCATATTGAAGATTTCAACTTTACAATCAGGATTGAAACCGTATGTTCCAAGTTCTAAAATATCTTTTAATTTCATGACTACACTCCCTCGACAGGCATAAAGTGGCCTACAACCAGACCAACAATTCTTGGTTCATCCTCATAAGGGATGAACTTATCTGGATAGTCCTTATTCAAAGAAACCATTCTGAACCCATCATCTTCACGGTAAAGCTTTTTAATATAGACAGCATCATTCCATGATAAAGCATAGACAACCCCATCATAGTCGAAGCCGTTTGAACGAATAAGTGCGACTTCGCCACTCTTATAGACAGGCTCCATAGAATCTCCCTCAATCCAAGCTGCAATGTCATAACCGTATTGTTCCTCATCTGAGTAGACTATTTCAGTTTCAAACTCGTCAAAGAAGCCCTCACCAAGACCAGCAGACAGTTGAACATCTGATAGTACTTGGACAGAGAAAAGTGGAGTGACGTTTGAGGTTTGTTGAGAAAGTAGAAGTTCCTCAACATATTCCTCTGCCTTTATCTGATTGTCAGGAGATAACTGAAGATAGTTATTGACAATATTGTATTCAGATTCAAAATAGGTAACAGGGACATCTAGGATTTTAGATAAAGCGGTGAGGTGTTTTTGATTAGGCACAGTTTTACCACTTTCCCAATGGTTATATGCGACACGGCTTATCGCTAACTCTATTGCAATACTGGTTTGAGAAAGACCAAATTCTTCCCTTTTTGCTTTTAAACGAAATTTTGAAAACATTAGTCTACACCTTTTGTTAATTTATAAATTAACAAAATTATATCAAAATGTAAGATAATTTCAACTAGAAAGTTAGAATAAATTTTAGGATTTTAAAAACTTGAAAAAACAATGTTTTTGTGATATTATGTTTACACAATGAATATTAAAGAAGGTGACATTATGCATGGTGGTCCGAGAAAAGGAGCAGGAAGAAAGTCGATTTCTAATAAGAGAAAAGCGTATACTATATATCTAAGCGATGAGGATTCTGAAAGGATAGATAGTTTACCTTTGCCAAACAGTTCAACTTTTTCTCAAAAATGTAGAGAATTGATTGGTATTGGTATTAAAGAAGTAGAACAAAAGCTTGTCAGAAATAAAGGTGAAGTGACCTTCATTGATTTATTTAGTGGTCTTGGAGGTATCAGAATTGGCTTTGAGCAAGCATTGCAGGAACATGGATTGGTTGGAAAATGTGTGTTTTCTAGCGACATCAAGCCTGCTGCGATAAAGGCATACACTAATAATTTCGGTCATAATCCTGAATGTGATATAACTAAATTAAATCCATCAAACTTACCGAATTTTGATTTTCTATTAGCTGGCTTCCCATGTCAAGCATTTTCACAAGCAGGATTAGGTCTAGGTTTTCAAGATACGAGGGGAACATTATTTTTTGATATAGCAAAAATACTATTGGAGAAAAAACCCTTAGGATTTGTTTTGGAAAATGTGGAAGGCTTAGTGAATCACGATAAAGGTAATACTTTTAAAGTTATTACTCGGACTTTGGCAGATTTGGGTTACTCAATAAGTTACAGTGTTTTGAATGGTAAGGACTTTGGTTTAGCTCAATCTAGGAAAAGAATTTACATAATTGGGTTTAAATCTAATACTATTGAGACATTGGAAAATTTCGAATATTCTCATTCAGTACTTCAGGATGTGATTGACTTTAATACTCCACCAATTGATAGTGACTTTTCCAAAAAATTACTATCAAAATACGATTTGAAGAGTGTGTATGGTAAAGCGATAAAGGATAAACGAGGTGGGGAAAATAATATACATAGTTGGGATATAGGTCTTAAAGGCGAAATATCGGAGGAACAGGCAGCTTTATTAGACAATTTATTAAAACAAAGAAGA
Source organism: uncultured Streptococcus sp. (assembly GCA_963554245.1). Taxonomy (GTDB): domain Bacteria; phylum Bacillota; class Bacilli; order Lactobacillales; family Streptococcaceae; genus Streptococcus. Next base: position 43,808 of record CAUVRF010000005.1, on the reverse strand, counting down.
AATAAAAAATGGGCTGAAATAATTGGCATTAAATGGATGGATGGGATGCCGCTAACATCGGATATGATTTCCACTTTTTTTAACTCACCTAATCTTACAGATATGCTAGATGATCTTGTAAAAAAAGGATATTTAAGTTTTGAACATCCTAAAAAACTTGAAGGTAATAAACGAGTTCCAGACGAAACCCTAGAAAAAGGTTACAATATAGTAACCGGTAAGCTTTCTTTTGAATTTACAAAAATCCTATCGCCCTATGATACAACACCAACCTTAGTAGCAACAGATGTTCATAAACTTGCTGTTCCTGTACTTAATGGTATTCGACCTTTAACGGTAAATGAAGGTCTACGATTATTTGGTTTCCCAGATAATTATGACCTCAGTTTCCTAAAAGAAAGTGAGGCATTTGACTTACTAGGTAATACAGTATGTGTCCCAGTAATAAAAGCAGTATCGAATAAATTATTAGAAACCTATAAAAAAAATAGAGTATGACTTGTTAGCATACTCTATTTTCATTTTAGGATACTATAAATAACTCATCACTCTTTCGTACCATTCGTCTGGTGTAAATGGTAAATCAGATACATGCTCAAAATGTCTGTATGCATCTGCAACAGCTTCAACAAACTCGAAAATATTTTCAAAATGATTGTCTTCATTTCTATAGAAATTACTAGGTCTCATCGCATATGGATTTCCACGTTTTACCTGAAGTCCGATAGGGTAATTTCTAGTGTTGTTAGTAATCTCCCAAATATGTTTGAGGTAAACCCTCTCTAGCGTAAAACCTTGTGTAAAACCATCATTTGCAGGCCTGTAACCTAAAATAAAGTATCGTGCATTTAATTTTCCAGGTTCAGTAAAAGTAGTATCGAGAAAGCTAAAAAAATTTGCTAAATCAAATGCTGGAGCATTATTTATATTCCATGCTTTAACTTCTACATCAATAGGATTTCCATTAAAATTTGCTACAAAATCAGGAAACTCTTGTGTATGAGCACCTGGCTGTATATCTACACCAAGGAATGTGAACCAACTAGGAAGCCATTCTTGTAAGCAGTTACCAATAACATCATTTCCAGAATAAATATGCGCTCGATTTGCAAACGTAATTGAAATTGCACCTGCTTGTCCAACAAGTCTTTCTTGGGTCAATTGGAAAAGTTCTTCAATAGTTTCGATATTGTCCATGTTGATTACTCCTAAAAAATTATTCTAGTTTTGCTTTGTTTTAATAAAGTGATCTATACTTGCTTTGATATCTAATAATTCGTCAGTAGATAAAGTTTCCAAATTTTTTAATATTAATTGCAGAGATCTATATTTTTGTGTGAGAAGTAAGGCCTTCCTAAACTCTTCAAGTGAGTTGAAATAAGAGGTAGAATTATCAAAATCCTCCCAATTTTTGGGTCTTAGATTGCCATCCTTTTCACGGTATTTTGTCAATATTTTAGATTTTTCATTTCTTCTTCCTACAAATTTATACAAATAATCAATATAAATATTATCGATAGTAATGATGGAATTATTGTCAATAGAATATTTTACGAATATACAAAAGATATTGTTATTGAATTCATCGATTTTCTTAGTGTAAGAATTAAGAGTCCCTAAATCATTAGCAGGTTCAGTAATAAAAGTACCTGATTTGTTATATAGACCACATTTATACTCTAATGCATACTTATTACCTCTTATAGTTAGAGTAAGATCGGGAAAATAATTTTTATTGGGGGCTCTATAGGATTTGAATTTAATTTTTTTATTTCTAAGATATTCTTCGATAATGTCAGAAATGTGATCCTCAATCATTTTTCCAAAATTTTCGTAACTGTTCAAATCATGCTCGCTTATCTTTTTGGGGATTTCTTTGAGTAGAAATTTTTTTAAATTCTTTAGCATTTATACCTCCCAATGAGTTAATTCCAATTAATTATATCATAGTTTATAAGCGCTTGCAAAATGTGGTATAATTTTCTAGAAAATAATTGTAAGTGTTCTCGGAGGTAACTAGTGTTCGATAAATATATTTTTGATACTTACCAGGATTTAATCATAAAAACTGTTAGAGGTTTCATTTTCAATAATAAGGATAATACTGATTTATCTACATACATGGTACCTGAACCAAATGGATATATTGAGTTTGATGATTTCGAACTTTATAAGATTTACTATGAAGTAGTTGATAATTCTAAACTGAAACTTGAAATTATTGTGATTGCGGATGTTATTGTTCGTCAGTACATCAAAGGGGAAATGGAACTTGATACGAAATCGAAGTACGTTTCAGTCTATGTAGATATGGAGCTTGATTCAGGTATAAAGGTCTTTAATATTTACAACGCAGAGTTTAAATCTGACCAATATAAAAAAAATAGAAATTTGATGCTTAGTAGGGATTGGGTTCCGTACATCCCTAAGAAAGAATTTGATAACATTGCAGAATCATTTCTAAAGAAATATTATCCTGTAGCACTTAGGCAACCAACTCCTATACCAGTTGAGTTAATCGTAGCGGAGATGGGACTTTCAATACATCGAGAGAAGTTAACATTAGACGACTCAGTTTTTGGAAAAATGGTTTTTAAAGATACTAAAGTAGAGGTGATTGAAAATGACCAACCTGTCTCTAAGCCTTTTAACAAAGGAAGTATCTTGGTAGATAAAGATGTTGTCTATAAGAGAAATGTTGGTTCTTTCAATAATACAGTAATTCATGAGTGTGTGCACTGGGAATTACATAAAGTATTTCACGAAGTAAGAATGATACTTGATAACAGACACTCGGTATCTAGTAGTTGGACAGAGGAAAATCAAGCAGATTCTAGCATGTGGTCTCCACTTGATTGGATGGAGTGGCATGCTAATGGGATTGCTCCTCGAATCCTTATGCCAAAAGTTCAAACGAAAATTAAGATTAGAGAGTTATTTCGAACTTTAACCTTAGTGAATCCTGATATCAGTCGCTCTGAACTTGTACGTGAAGTGGTTGATGAACTTGCTGAATTCTTTAATGTATCCAAGCAGGCAGCAAAAATTAGAATGATTGACTTGGGATTCAAAGAAGCAAATGGAGTTTACAATTACTTAGATGATAGGTATATGCACAATTTCGCTTTTGAGCTTGAAGCTTTTGATAATGGAAGTAGCTATACAATCACATCGAATGATTTATGTTTTGAGTATTGTTTCAATGAATCATTCAGAAAAATCATCGATGGAAATAAGTTTCTTTACATTGATAACCATCTTTGTTTAAAAGATAAAAAATATATTTCCATGACAAAAGATGGCCCAGTTATGACTGATTATGCTTATGAACATATGGATGAATGTTGTCTCCTTTTCAAGGTAAAATCTAAGAAATTTACTGCCATCTCTGATGAAGACTATTATGATTATGTATTAAATCGTGGGGTCACAAGAGAGAGCGAAATAAAAGCTGACTTTGTGGAGATTTTACAGAATCCGAGCTTAATGGATCAGTTACCACCTTTAGAAATGGTGAAACTTTCAAAAAATATTTCTGATTTATTAAAGGAATTACCTTTTGAATTTTCAGGGACATTACGAAGACATAGAGAGCGAAAAAAATGCTCTCAACCATTATTGGCTAAAATTGTTGGTATTACGGACAGAACTCTAAGAGATTATGAAACCAAAGAAGATAATCTACCTAGGCTTGAGTTAGCATTGGCATTTTGTTTTGCTTTAAAACTTATGCTACCTATTAGTGAGGATATGCTTGAAAAGGCGGGACATAAATTAACTAAAATTCACCAGCATCAAGTTTATAAAATGTTACTAACGACAAGTTATTACAAACCATTAGCTGAAATTAATACAATATTACAAGCAGCACAAATGAAGACACTATAGACCATCAAATTTATGATGGTCTTATTTTTTTATCAAAAAAGCGGAGATTCAATTTCCGCTTTTTGCTCATTAATTGATTATTTCAAGGCTTTATCTTATTAAAAACATTATAACCAATAGGGTTTAGCTACGGAAGTCTAGACTACCTATTTTTAATAGTTTTAATGTTCTATACTAATACTGTAAAGATTAATCCTACATTCTAATGTCTTCTTAAAGATACTTTGTAACGAGGAATTTTTCCTACGTTATCGGCTTTAACTGTGTCTTTAAGAAATAGCAGTTCAGCTATAAAGCCAGCTGACCATGATTTAGCAAAGGAACTGCTGATGTGGTCAGAAATAAAATTTAATAGTTCTTTTGGCATGTCCAATTCCTTTGTGAACGAAGGAATAGGTGACAAGACATGTCAATTAATGAACAAAATCGAAACTCAAAATACACTCCAGATCGCTATCAAAGTGAAAAGTCTTATAATGGTGTAAAACCTACTGATTCACAAGTACTAGCTCCATTCGTAATTAGAGATAGAGCGATGCTAGTTAACAAGGATGTAAATCGAGATAATCTTAAAACTTTTAACATTTATGGCAAGCGAATTCTTGTTGGATTTGTACCTATTGAACGAGATGAGTTTGCGAATGCCCTTCGTGTCTTTAACATGGATACCAATGAATACTTGAGCCGTCATTCTAAAGGAAAGCATGATGATTTATCTTTAGATGAGATGTTCGATAAAATGGATAATGATGAGAAATTTGGCTACGATCCAACTGGAATCCCTTCTCACGAGGAGAAACTGATGCTTATTGAAACACTAGAAGAATTGATTGATGTTGTATACCAACGTAATGAAAAGTACGGTAAAATCCTAAAGCTAATCTACCAAGATATCACGATTAGTAAACAAGAGATCATTGAAAAACTTGGTCTGAAAAAGACCCAAGGATATGCTGCTATTAAGAAAGCACAAGCAATGGCAAAGGAGGTCTATAATGAACTAAATCAATAATTGGAAATCACCATCTCGACTTGAGGTGGTGATTTTTTGCTAATCTTTCTGATAGAATAAGCATTCGTATCCGTCGGCACGAAGGTTAATATCAGACAACCAGTCTGGCGCATTACCCATCAACGCTTCAATTTCATCAAGTTTTTGTTCCATTGGACATTCGATTATTACTTCATCATGTACATGTCCTACAATCTTGAACTCGTTCAGCAGTTTTAAGGAATAGGCAAGTATGTCACGACTGATAGCTTGGACTATGTTTTCCACAAATTTTGGACCATAACTTTCTAACCTCTCCCAACGTTTGGCAGTTCCAGTTCCTTCGTATGTGACAGACTCTCCACCGAACTGGTTCTCGGTAATTCTTGGCTTGATATAAGATAGTTTACGACCAGAAGGAAGGCTGATGAACAAAATGCCACTTTTAACTTCAAATTGAATGTTATGAACAGATGTTGGAATTAGGTCCTTTACAGCAGTCTTTACGGCATTATCGACATCCCACCAGAAGAGAACGATATTGGGATTTGCCTGACGCCAAGAGTTTACTAGTGGTTGGAGTTCTTTCTCAGTTAGTCCCATATCAAGTGCTCCCATGGCTTTGAGTGCACCGACTGAACCACCATAGCCACAAGCAAGCTCCGCAATTTTTCCCTTTTGCCTTAGATCAGAATTTTGTCCATGCTTCTCAACAGGCACACCAAACATTTGTGAGGCAGACATACAGTAGATGTCTTTCCCTTGTTCAAATACCTTACTACGCCATCTCTCACCAGCTAAGTGGGACAGTACACGAGCTTCGATAGCTGAAAAGTCGCAAACAATGAATTTCTTTCCTTCACTTGGAACGAAAGCAGTACGTATTAGTTGCGATAAGGTATCTTGAGTGTCATAGAGTAGCTCAGTAGCTTCTAAGTCACCAGTTCTAAAAAGTTTTCTAGCTTCCTCTAGGTCAGAAAGGTGGTTCTGAGGTAGATTCTGAAGTTGTACCAAACGGCCAGCCCATCGACCTGTACGGTTAGCTCCGTAAAATTGAAACATTCCTCTTGCTCGACCGTCCTTACAAACACAGTTCATCATCGCTTGGTATTTGGAAACACTTGATTTGGTAGCTTGCTGACGAAGTTTGAGAACTTGAGCAGTTGTTTCATCAACTGTTTTGAGAAGTTCTTTCACAGCTTTTTTGTCTAGAGAATCTGTTGCTACTTCGTGTTCTCGTAACCAGCCAATCATCTGCAGAACAGAGTTGGGATTTTCAAGGCCTGTTAAGGTTTTTAGTTCTTCTTGGATTTTAGCTTTGCTCTCTGAATCAATTTTGATAGCCGACTGAACAAAGTCAATGTCAATACCAATTCCACGGTCATTGATAATCTGATCTTGGTGGTACTCATCCCACATAAAGGCAGGTACTGGGAAGTTTTTTAGCCGTTCCTTGATGGCCAATTCGACCTCAACATCACGTCTGTTGTAATCGATAAAAGTAGACCACTTGTCAGGCGCGTGATGAGGGAGGTTACGTGTCCGTCCACCGTTAATTTTCGTCTGCTTACAAGGTACGCAGAAGTAGCGAATGAGGTCAGTCCCCTCTCTCATCTTTTGGTCTTTGAGTTTGAGAACTGTTCCAACTCCCTCAAGGGAGAGTGGAAGTCCTAAATAGGCTGACCAAATCATGCTACACCTCCATGAAATTGGTGAGAGAAATCCATCTGATAACAATTCGGGATGAAGTTTCTTGAGCCAGTTGGATAGACAAATTCGTTCAAATGAAGCGTTGAAAGCCCATTTGATAACATTATCGTTTACTAAAGCTTCAAGAATATCTTGTGGTAACTTCTCCTTAGTTAAGTCGTAAACAGTCACTGGTCTATTATTGACAGATACAGCAAACAAAAGGATTTCAAAACTGTCATCTTCCGCATAGCGATAGACACCAGATTTTCGTAGGTCAATCTCACAATAGGTTTCGATGTCAATGCTGAGTTCTTTAATTGGCATAGTACGTCCTTTCTGAAAAAGGTGACAGAAGTACTGCCACCTAAAGTTCTATTTATTTTTTCGACTGAGTGGTGTTTGGCTAAGTTTTTCTTTATTTTGCTTCGCCTTTCGTTCCAATTCATTTCGAATATCATCTCTAATAGTCATATACCCGAAGTATAGTCCGATAAGCACCCAAAGTCCCATAATTGTACAAGTTAAAATAGTATACATCATCAATCTAATTCTCCATTTCTAGTTCAAAAAGTCATCATCATCTTCAGTCGCAAAATCATCCTCAGCACGAGTGCGTCCTCCGAGCGGCTCACCATCACGTAATTTTTGTAAGTTATTCAAACCGCAAGCAATACCTTTGTTGCCATTAGAATTGAAAGCATAGAAGGTAATAGAAGCACGACCGTAGATACCTGAGTACAATTCTGAAGTATCAATGATTTCTTGACGATTGCCATCAACCACACCAGGTTTATGCGGAGAGTTAGCATTTACGAAGTAAGCATTTTTGTATGCTTCATCATCAGGGCGTTCAAGGTCACCGTCACGAAGTGGAGTTTTCAGAGTAGATAATGCAGGTACAGATTTGCCATTGCCTTTGAGTTTTGACTCACCTTCTTTGTAAGCTTGCTCAATGGCTGCTTTAATCTTGTTAATGGTGACAGTATCCTCTTTTGGAATAATGAGTGAGGCACTATACTTGGGAGTGCTACCATTGATAGATTTTGGTTCGTTGGCATTTAAGTAGCTGAAGCGAGTGTTTGGTCCTGTAATTACTTTAGTTGTCATATAGTTATTCCTCTTTAAATTCATTTTTTGCTAGGTTCATCTCTTGACGGCTATCGTCAATTGGAACGAGTGTTGGTTTACCACTTGGTTTTATTACGAGACCACCAAGTAGGTCGTTAAAAGTTTTCTTGCCAAGTAACTTTGTCATGGCAGTGATAGTGAGCAGCTTCTTCTCATAAGGATCATAGCCTGCTTCAATCACAGCTTGGCTAACGGCTGACTCATCTGAGAATTTACGAACTGAGCGACCTTCAACCAGTTTGTATCCTGGGATAGGATATCCATCTGTGGCTTGATTTAATGCATAAGCTTTGATGTCGTTTGCCCATGAAATCAACAAGTCTAGTTTAGGCAAAATCTCTGCAATGTCCTCGTTATCAAGAGTAGCTGGATTTGCAAACTCCATCTTGGCAAGAGCCAAATTATCCTCCGAACGTTTGCGACAGATATTCTTTAGTTTACAGAATTGGCAGTGTTTACCAGACTGCATATCTCCCTCACCTTTGAATGCAAGTTCAGCTTTTGGAGCGAGTACATTTTCAGCCCATTTAAGCAACTCAGTCTTTTCTATCTCAAAGGTAGATATGTTATGTTTTCGTGGTTGAAAGATAGTCATGGTAACTTTATCAAAATCATAAAGACCGTCAAACATCTCAAGAGCACCAAGTGCATAACACATCATTTGCGGGTTATAGTCTGCATCAACTAGAACACCAAGTCCGTGCTTATAATCAATAACCTGAAGAAGTCCGTCTGCCACAATAAGGCAATCTCCAGTTCCAAATCCTTCAGGTACCCACTTAGAAAAGTCCAGTCGTTGTTCGACAAGAACTGTAGGGTCACGTGAGTAGCCTCTGGCTTTCTCGATTTGTTCCATGACATAATTGCAGTATTCTTCTGCGCAATCCTGCATTTCATGATTGTAAAATGCTAAATCCTCAGTTGGATCACGCGCATTCCTACCTAAAGCTTTCTCGACTAGATAAGCACATAACTCGTGAGCATCCGTACCTTCAAGGGCAAACTCAGAGTTTACATCTGGCATATCTTCAGTTAACCGAACGGAAGGTGGGCAGTTCAACCAACGATGTGATGCAGAAGCAGATAATACAGCATGATTAGTCAATACCAATACCTCCAGCCTCTTCCATTAAAGCTGAGTAGTTTTTAGGATCTAATTTTGAAAGTGAATCAGCACCATAAGCTTTTAGCAAAGCTCGAATCTCATCTTTAAATCCTTCACTAGCTTTTGTAGCAAGCACACCACGTAGTTCTTCAAGAGTAACATGTCTTGGTTCTTCCATAACTTTTTCGTGACTTGAAGAAGTGTTTTCCTCAGACAGTAGTTCTTGAAACTCCTCTATAATTCTTAATTGGTACTTTGCTGATTCCTTCATCTCATTTAATAAGTCATTCAGTTGTTTCATTTTGCTCATATTGTTCGTCCTCTTTAATTTTTTTAGCTAGTTGTTTTGAGATAACACTGATGGCAGTTAGTGTATCTACTAATTGTTCATCGTGTTCAATCAATTGTTCTTTTGTCATTTCACATCCTCCTATCTTTATAGGTAAGAATCACTTTAGAATTTCCGGATTTCAAAAATATTTTTCTATTCGATTTCTAATTCTTACACCTGTATAGGTAAAATGAGATGATTGAATTCCGGTTTTTTAAAAAATTAATAAAAAATTTAAAACAAAGAAAACTCTCCCTTTGACATATAAAGGAAGAGTAATTTTTTTTTGAAATAAATCTCTACTGAACCGGAAAATAGCAGGTAAATTTTACCTATAAAGATATAAAGAGAAATAGAATCTCGATTTTTTAGCAGATTAAGGAGGAGTTGCGGATGCAATTTTCGTTATGTCATTCTGGAAAGACAGGTATCCAAACAAGTACTGTATATCCCATTAAAGTCAGAATAACAGATGATAAATCATTATTGAATGTAGTTCAATACGATCATGTAGGTGCAGAGTTTACCAATCACACTCGCTCAAACTCAAATTTTATAAAATCAGATGTTATTGTCATGGACATTGATAATGATAAGACTGATAACCCTGACGAGTGGATTACAGAAGAGAACATTAAAGAAATCTTTATTGATTATGACTTTGCTTTGGTTACTAGCAGAAATCATATGTTGTCTAAGGGTGCCATGATAGCACGTCCAAAGTTTCATATTTATTTCCCAATTAATGAAACGAACGATATGGAAGCTTATGTTGCAATGAAAGAAGAGCTCACGAATAGGTATCAATTTTTTGATGATAATGCAAAAGATGCTGCAAGGTTCTTCTTTGGTAATCCGAAAGCGAAAGTTATATGGAATGATTCATGGATGACTATCGACGAAGATTTAGTTCAAGAAGTAGAAGAAGATTTTGATGCTGACTTTTATAGACCACCTAAAGATCCTATCAGAGAAGGAAGTCGAAATTCAACCATGTCAGTTTTTGCAGCTAAAATTCTTAAAAGATTAGGAGTTACACAAGAAGCAAGAAATGGTTTTGATGAGCAGGCATCCAGATGTGAACCGCCATTAGAAAAATCTGAACTAGACGCAATCTGGGGAAGTGCGGTTCGATTTTACAATAAGACAATTAAATCTTCAGATGATTATGTTTCGCCAGATACCTTTAATCGGCCTTCTTTAAAACCGGATGATTTTTCTGATATCGGGGAAGCTGGAGTATTAGCTAGAGAGTATGGTGATGTTTTAGCTTATACAAATGCGACAGACTATTTAACTTTTAATGGTCAGTATTGGAAAGAAGATAAACAATTGGCCATAGGAAAGGTTCTTGAGTTTATGGACTTTCAACTAGCAGATGCTCTTGAACAATACGAAAAGTCCGTTATAGAGTTAGTCAACTCCGGAATTGATGAATCAGTAGTTCGTGAAGGTGGTAAAGCTCTTACTAAAGTGATTGAAACACCGATTCAACAAAAACTTCATTCTATTTATCTTTCCTCAAAATCTTATTATCAGTTTGTTATGAAGCGAAGAGATTATCGCTATATTACTGCGACTCATAATACTGCAAAACCAATACTAGCCATTGATTTATCAGAACTTGATAAGGATGATATGTTACTTAATACTCCTAATGCTACCTACAACTTAAGAAATGGACTTAGAGATTATCATGAACATGACCCAAAAGACTACATCACTAAAATAACCACTGTTTCTCCAAGTGATGAAGGCTTGGGATTATGGAAGGAAACTTTAGCTACTTTTTTCTGTAATGATCAGGAGCTGATTGATTATGTACAGGAAATCATCGGTATGACAGCAATCGGAAAGGTCTATCAAGAACATATGATTATCGCTTATGGAGGAGGAGCAAATGGGAAATCAACCTTTTGGAATACAATTGCAAGGGTACTTGGAAGCTATTCCGGCAAATTATCTGCAGATGCTTTAACCATGAATAATAAACGAAATGTGAGTCCAGAACTGGCTGAGTTAAAAGGGAAACGACTTGTAATTGCTTCTGAAATGGCAGAAGGAATGAGATTGAATACTGCAGTTGTGAAGCAGATTACCTCAACTGACGAAATTCAAGCAGAAAAGAAGTATAAGGATCCATTTCATTTTGTTCCATCTCATACGCTGGTACTTTATACGAATCATTTACCAAAAGTTGGAGCGAACGATGAAGGAACTTGGCGACGTTTGGTCGTTATTCCATTTAATGCCAAAATTAGTGGTCGTTCAGATATCAAGAATTTTGCGGATTATCTGTACGATAATGCTGGGCCAGCAATTTTATCGTGGATTATTGAAGGAGCGGAAAAAGCCATCAAAGCAAATTTTAAAACATCAGTTCCAAAAGCAGTAATAAATTCTGTCAAATCCTACCGTGAAGCTAATGACTGGTTGGGGCATTTCATCAATGAAAGTTGTGTCGTGGGTGAAAAATTAAGTGAGAAATCAGGAGAATTGTACAGTAAGTATCGTGCATATTGCCTTCAAAATTTAGAATACACACGAAGTACAACTGATTTCTATGCTGCACTTAATCAAGCTGGTTATGAACGAAAACGAACTAATAAAGGGAATTTTATTATGGGGTTATCATTAAAAGCTGATGACGATGATTTTCTAAACTAATGACTTACTCAAGTGAGGGTGTATCTCCACTAGATTTTAAATCAAGTATTTTTGGAGTGTAAGTCGTTGAAGTATTCAGTGAAAAGTAATTTGTGAAGTATGGTTAAAAAGTTTATGGATTAAGTTCCACGACTTCCATTTTTTTGTTTAGTGTAAGTCAATGATGGTCTTTTCTAAAACTATCTCTATAGGAAATATAACTAAGAAAAAGTATATAGGGAAAGTTTAGGATATGACCTCATTAGACCTCCACCATTTAAATCTGATGAGAGGACAAGTATGAGAGAAAAAGTGATCGAACAAAAGTTAGCAAGCGAGGTTTTAAAGCGTGGTGGTATCTGTCCAAAGTGGGTATCACCTTCCTTTTCAGGAGTACCTGATCGACTGGTATTCTTACCCAATGGCAAGTTTGGTTTGGTGGAAGTAAAAGCACCTAATCAACATCCTAGAGCTTTGCAGGTGTCACGGCATAAGTTATTTGAACATTTAGGATTTCGAGTCTATGTTTTAGATAATAAGAAAGATATTGAGGAAATATTGGATGAAATTGAAACTGCATGACTATCAAGAAGTCACCAAAGACTTCATCATAAAAACTCCTTATGCAGCAGTCATTTTAGACATGGGGATGGGAAAAACAGCTACAACCCTGTCAGCCATTAACGAACTAATGTTTGACCGTTATGAGGTCTCAAAGGTTTTGGTAATTGCTCCGCTTAGAGTCGCAAATACAGTATGGAGTGACGAAATAGAGCAGTGGCAAGAACTGTCTCATTTGAGATATTCAAAAATTGTGGGTACTCCTAAACAACGACAAGAAGCACTCCAAAAAGATGCGGATATCTACATTGTAAATCGTGAAAATATCACTTGGTTAGTTGAAGAGTGTCATCCGCATTTCAAGTGGGATATGATTGTCATTGATGAATTAAGTTCATTCAAATCATGGCAATCAAAACGTTTTAAAGCTTTTATGGCCATGCGCCCCTACATGAAACGAGTGGTAGGTTTAACAGGTACACCGAGTTCCAACGGATTGATGGATTTGTTTGCGGAGTTCAAGGTCATTGATGGCGGTGTTCGTTTGGGACGTTTTATCGGAGAATACAGAAGTCGTTATTTTAGAGAGGGACGTAGAAATGGAAACGTCGTCTATGAATATATTCCAATGGACTATGCAGAGTGTCAAATCTTTGACAAGATTGATGACATCACAATTTCTATGAAAGTAATGGATTATCTACAAATGCCGACATTAATCTCAACGAAAAAATCAGTCCATCTCACAAACGCAGAAGCAAAAAGATATAAAGAGTTTAAAAAGGAATCTGTTATTTCTGATTCTAACGAAATTGAAGTAACAGCAGCAAATGCTGCTAGTTTATCCAATAAACTGGTTCAAATGGCAAATGGTGCAGTTTATTCTGACGATCACAAAATTATCAAGTTACATGATCAAAAACTTGATGCACTGGAAGATATTATTGAAGCTGCAAATGGAGAACCAGTTCTGGTCGCTTATTGGTTCAAGCATGATTTACTTCGTATTCAAGAACGATTGAACAAGCTTAGGGTTAAAAGTACAGTTCTTAAAAGTGAAACTGATATTCATGAATGGAATAAAGGGAACATCACTGTTGGTTTATTGCATCCAGCTAGTGCAGGACATGGTTTAAATTTACAAAAGGGGGGTCATCACTTAGTGTGGTTTGGGTTAACTTGGTCTCTTGAACTTTACCAACAAACCAATGCTCGACTTTGGAGACAAGGTCAACAAGCAAACACAGTGATTATTCAGCACATTGTAACGGAAGGTACAATTGATGATGATATTCTAAAAGCTTTAACTGCCAAGGACGCACAACAATCACGTTTGATTGAAGCAGTAAAAGCACAAGTAGGAGGTTGATATGGATAAAGTAGACTACTATTTTCAACACTATCAAGATGCAAAAAGAGATTTAACGATTGCGAAGAATTTGATTGAAAACTATAAACCCATTTCAGAAGATGCTTTTCTCTATTCTCTTGCTACTAGACAGACAAATGAAGAACGTGTTAAAACGAGTAAAACTAATGTCAGGACAGAAAATATGGCTCTATCTTTTCATGATAAGTTCTTAGCAGAGGAAAGAGAATATCAGGAGTCACTGTTTGAAAAGTACTGTCATTTAAAAACTGATCTCGATTTCTTTGAACTTGCTGTTTCTTCTGTTGATGAAATTATGAGGGATGTAGTAGTTGATTTAGTCTTAGTTGGATTGACATGGGATGAGTTACTACCTAAGCATAATGTTTCTAGAATGACAGTTAGTCGATATAGACAAAAAGCCTTAAAACAAGTAAAAGAATATTACCGTTTTGCTGGGAAAACCTTGAGTATAAATGGCTAATGATACTAGGGTGTTACTAAGGTGGTACTACCCTGTTACTAAGTTGTTACTAAGATGGTACTGCTTTTTAAAAATGACTGTGATATACTTAAGATGTCAAAAAAGGTAGTAAATCTGCTAATTTCACTGGATAAAATTCTGGTTCTACGGTAATATACACCTAGAAAAATAAGAGGAGAATAATCATGTGGAACAGAGGTCAGATTCATTATCACGGACAAATAGTTGATTACATAGCAAAAGTCAGTGACCAACCATCAGATGTAGGTATTGATTTAGGATGTGTATTCAAATTAGAGGTTGAGGTTGCTGAAAAGACTATCATTTCTTATGACAGAGGATGGGATATCTACCCAGAATCTGATGAACAGGAAGCTATACTTGAAGTGGTTTTGAAAGCTTTAAAAGTTTAAAAATATCTTTAAAATAATGCACAAATGACTGGATATATCCCGCTCTTAGAGGTAATATGGTTACAACAAAAAAGAAAGAGGATAAAACCATGAAGAAAGAGGATATTTTAACAAAAATCGCAAAAAATAGAATTGGCGCTGAAACACTAGAAACAAGAAATAGCGACAGCCTTGACTTTTATGACATCAGCGTTTGGGCATTGAAAGAAATGCTTGAACAAGCCTATGAAGCAGGTAGAAAAGCAAAATAAAAAAACAGAGCCTTACCCAAATGGGGAGGCTTTTTGCGTGGAGGAAAGAATGATTATTACGAGTGAACAAGTATCTAATGGCCATCCAGATAAGATTTGTGACCAGATTTCAGATGCAGTTCTAACAGTATGTTTAGAACAAGATAAGAATAGCAGGGTTGCAGTAGAAACTCTTATCAAAGATAATCATATAGTGGTTGCTGGAGAAATGAAAACAACAGCCTTATTTGATTTAAAAACTGTTGTTCGAAATGTCGTTAAACCACTAGAAATGGATAACATCATTGTGACGAATCTTATCGGATTACAAAGTGATGATATTTCTCAAGGTGTTGATACAGGCGGTGCTGGAGACCAAGGGATGATGTATGGCTATGCAACTGACGAAACTGACGAATGCTTACCACTTCCATACGTTTTAGCAACTCGTGTTCTTGAGAAACTTATGGAACTTCAGCATCCGCTCTTAGGGAAAGATGCTAAGGCACAGGTTTCTTATGATTATGACAATAAAAGAATTACAACATTCTTAGTATCAATTCAGCATAGCGATGAAATGACAATTGAGAATCTAAGAGTAATTGTTAAAGAATCTATGATAAAAGTTGCAAAACAGTATAAACAAAACCTTGATTTTAATGTTTTAGTGAATCCTACTGGTCGTTTCGTTCTTGGTGGTTCTTATGCAGATGCTGGAGTTACTGGAAGAAAAATTATCGCTGATACTTATGGTGGATTTGCCCATCATGGTGGTGGTGCATTTTCAGGAAAGGATCCAAGTAAAGTGGATCGCTCAGGAGCTTATATGGCACGTAAGATTGCAAAAGACATCGTTCGTGAAGGATATGCTAAACGATGCGAAGTTCAATTAGCATACGCTATAGGGGTCGCAGAACCGGTTTCTATTCATGTAGAAACATTTGGAACAAGTAACTATACGAGCAAGCAATTGGTAGGAATGATTAAAGAACGGTACGATTTAACACCGAAAGGGATTATCAAGGAGTTGGATCTTCTAAACGTAGACTACACTCAATCTACATGTTTTGGACATTTTACGAAACCAACTCTTCCTTGGGAGCAGTAAGATGCCACGTAGACCAAGAACTCCCTGCAAGCAGAATGGTTGTCCAAACCTTGTGACCTATGGAAACAAGTACTGCAATGACCACAAGACTAACCACGTACTTGACGCCAAGACAACCAAAGCTAAAGGTTACAATTCACGGTGGAATAAGGCGCGGATTCGTTACTTAAAGCTCAATCCTCTCTGTGTTTACTGTCAAAGAGAAGGTCGACTGACCAAGGCAACAGTGGTTGATCATATCACTCCCCACCGAGGTGACCAAGAACTCTTTTGGAATCAATCTAACTGGCAAGCTCTCTGTAAATCTTGTCATGATAGAAAGACCAAGACAACGGACCTATATGTGGAATATACCTATCGGTTTTAATATTGTAGTTACGTTCTAAAAATATCTCTCTTTTATAATTTGGGGTAGGGGGGATATAATCTCTAAATCCTTGTCCGTAAAAGACCGACGCCCCCTCAAACGTAAAATTTCGCAAAATTGGTAGGGTGGGATATAAAAATCAATCCAAAATAGTAAAGAATCCAGTAAGAATATAGAATTAAGTGAGTGTTATTTTCGTAAATTCGTTTAAATTTAGGTACGAAAACAACCTTATTTTTTAGTATAAAAGTGAGGAACAGGTATGAATAACTTTCAACGAGAACAAATTTGGTTACTTAGAAAAAATGGTTTAGGCTACGGTGAAGTTGCTAAAGTAATTGGTCTATCTAAGGACTCTGTTAAAAAGTATTGTAAAAGACATCCTGAGTTAAAGGGACAAGGAACATTACCGTATTTGATGGTTGAGAAACGAGTTCAAGATGGTACAAACTGTCCTCAATGTTTTCAACCTATGGTTCCTAATAAAACTGGACGGCCGAAGAAATTTTGCTCAGATAGGTGCAGAATAAATTGGTGGAAAAATCATCAAGAGGAACATGATAAGGAACAAACTGCATATGAAGAAATGACTTGCCAGTGTTGTGGTAAGTCATTTTTATCTTATGCCAATCCAAATAGAAAGTATTGTAGCCATGCCTGCTACATACAGATAAGATTTTACAAAGGAGTCTAAAATGACGAACCAACCAACAATGGAAATAAAAGAACTTCCTCTGAAAGAATTAAAGCCTGCAGCTTATAATCCTCGAAAGAAACTCAAAAAAGGGGATAAAGAATATGAAAAAATTAAACAGTCGCTTCTAAAGTTTGGATATGTTGACCCTATTCTTGTCAATGAAGATTTAACTGTAATTGGTGGTCATCAACGCTTGACAGTTCTTAAAGACCTTGACTATGAAACTGCTAAGTGTGTAATTGTAAAGCTTTCTAAAGAAGATGAGAAAGCATTGAACATTGCACTCAATAAGATTACAGGTCAATGGGATGAAGCTCTCTTAGCGGACTTACTTTTAGATTTACAGGAGTCTGATTTCAATCTAGACCTTACTGGTTTTGAGCCACCAGAGATTGATGACATCCTCTCCAATGTCCATGACAAGGAGTTGTCTGAAGATGAGTTTGATGTGGAAGAAGAATTGAAGAAACCAACGTTATCAAGACATGGGGACATTTGGCAATTGGGTAAACATAGAGTCATTTGTGGTGATTCTACAAAAGCTGAAACCTATAAGCAGTTGCTAGATGATAGGAAAGCTAATTTAGTTGTAACAGATCCGCCTTATAACGTTGACGTTGAAGAGACGGCTGGGAAAATCCTAAATGATAATATGTCTGATGGTGACTTCTATCAGTTTCTCCTTTCAATGTTTACTCAAGTAGAAAATCACATGGAAGATGATGCGTCTATTTATGTTTTTCATGCAGATACGGAAGGACTCAACTTCCGCAAAGCTTTTAAAGAGGCTGGCTTCTATTTGAGTGGGTGTTGCATTTGGAAGAAGAACTCACTTGTATTAGGTCGTAGCCCATATCAATGGCAACATGAACCTTGTTTATATGGGTGGAAGAAAAAAGGAAAGCATCAGTGGTTTAGTGATCGGAAGCAAACTACCATCTGGGAATATGACCGTCCTAAGTCTAGCAGAGACCACCCAACCATGAAGCCTATTCAACTTATGGCTTATCCTATTCAAAACTCTTCTATGCGTGGAACAATAGTTTTAGATCCATTTTTAGGTTCTGGTTCTACTTTAATAGCTGCAGACCAAACTGGACGTGTTTGTTATGGAATTGAACTTGATGAAAAGTTTGTGGATGTCATTGTTAAACGCTATATAGAAGTTACAGGCGATACTGAAGTAAACGTCCAACGTAATCATGAGGTTTTAACTTATAACCAAGTGTTAAAGGAGTTGGAGGAACAAGTATGACACTAACATTTCTAGATTTCTTTTCCGGAGTTGGTGGCTTTCGACATGGGCTAGAATTGGCAGGAATGAAGTGTGTAGGATTTTGTGAAAAAGATAAGTTTGCACGCAAGTCTTATGAAGCAATGTATGATACGAAAGGAGAATGGTTTCATGACGATATCACAACAATCGATTCAACACGAATACCAAAAGCAGATCTCTGGTGTGCGGGAAGCCCTTGTCAAAATGTGTCTATCGCAGGGAAACGAGCCGGTCTATACGGTGAGAGAAGTGGACTCTTTTTTACATTTGTTGAACTCATCAAAAGCCAAAAAGAAGAAGATAAACCCGAATGGGTTCTCCTTGAAAATGTTAAAGGACTTTTATCAAGTGGTGGGGGACGAGATTATCTCGACTATCTCTCTATCTTGGACGAGGCAGGGTACGACCTTGAGTGGCAAGTGTTCAACTCAAAAGATTACGGAGTACCCCAAAACAGAGAACGCATCTACACTCTCGGACATCTTAGAAGAAATGGTCGACGACAAGTACTACCTCTCAGCAGAGAAAGCAGTAGCCATCTTAAGCAACTTGTAGGCGGTATGCAAAGCTACCGTGTCTATGACCCCAGTGGTATTGCAACAACACTTGTTGGAGAGGGTGGTGGACTAGGAGCTAAGACAGGTCTTTATCTGATTGACCAATCACTAACTGAACCAAAGTTAACTGAAGAAGCAAGATGTATAACTGCTCGTTATACTGCTGGTGCGACAAAGCGTACAGCAATGAACTCTGGAGTACTTGAGGTCCAACCAATTTTGACACAAGGTATCAAGGTTAGGAACGGAACAAAGCAAGGTTATCAATTGGCGGAGGTTGGTGACTCGGTTGATCTTTCTTATCCAAGTTCATTAACGAGAAGGGCAAGAGTAGGGAGAGGAATAGCTCACAACCTTTCATGTAGCTGCCAGATGGGCGCAGTAGTTTGGAATGGTCGTGTTGTCAAAATTAGAAGGCTTACTCCAAAAGAGTGTTTTAGACTTCAAGGTTTCAGTGATGACTTATTTGAAAAGGCAAAAGCTGTAAATTCAGATGCACAACTTTATAAACAAGCAGGAAACGGAGTCACAGTACCAGTTGTTTATGCTATTGGTTGTGCTATATTATCTTCAAAATATCATCAGAAATAACTGGATAAAGATGAACTTTAGAGTTAATATGTACTAAACAAAAGAGAAGAGGTTGTATTATGGATGATTTAAAAGTGAAGACTTTGAAATCATTGTATCCAAATGGAACTCGAGTCAAATTACTCGAAATGGAGGATCCATTTGCACCACCTATAGGTACTCTCGGTACGGTAATTGGTGTTGATGATATTGGTTCAATTTTAGTAAGTTGGGATAATGGACAAAGTTTAAATGTACTTTACGGAATTGATAAAATAATGAAATTGTGATAGTTATGTGGGAAATGATAACTAGAGAATTCAATGGTCGGCACTATCATATTGAGTTTCTTAGGGAATATAGTACCTATGACCGACATATTGATGGCGCTTGGATAGCAATCCTAAAAATTAAACGAAATAAAGAAATAGTTTTTCATTATGAATATGGTAAAATCATTGATCAATTGGATGATTTTGACAAGATTATCTATCAGGAAATAGTGGATACATACAATAAATTATAATTTGGAACTCAATCTGAGTTCTTTTTATTTCAGGAGGTGAATTAGTGGCAATTAGAGGACGTAAACCGAAACCTACAAATTTAAAAGTTCTAGAAGGTAATCCTGGTAAACGGCCTCTCCCAACGAATGAAGTAAAACCTCAAAAGAAGGCTCCACGTTGCCCCCAGTGGCTTGAAGAAGATGCTAAGAGGGAATGGAAACGTATGGGTAAAGTATTGGAACAAATGGGATTACTGACGGAAATGGATATGACTGCATTTGCAGGTTATTGTCAAGCTTACGCACGATGGAAAGAAGCAGAGGAATTTTTATCAAAACATGGTTCTATCTTAAAGACACCAAATGGGTATTTACAGCAAGTTCCACAAGTTTCAATTAGTCAAACTAATTTAAAAATCATGCTGAAGTTTTGTGAACAATTTGGTCTAACCCCATCCGCTAGGAATCGTTTAGCTACTATGGATTCAGAGGTTGGTAACGGTGACGAAATGGAAGATTTGTTGGGAGGTTTACTATGACTTTTCATTATGAACCAACTCCTTTTATGCTAGCTACATCACATTATGATAAAAGTAAGGCTGATAGAGCAGTGACTTTTATTCAAAACCTTTGTCATACTAAAGGAAAATGGGCAGGTCAGAAGTTTATACTTTTACCTTGGCAGGAACAGATAGTACGAGATATATTTGGGATTGTTAAAGAAGATGGAAATAGACAATTTCTAACTGCTTATATTGAAATTCCAAAAAAGAATGGGAAGAGTGAACTAGCAGCAGCAATCGCTCTTTATCTACTTTATGCAGATAATGAAGCCAGTGCAGAAGTTTATGGTGCTGCATGCGACCGAAATCAAGCCTCTATTGTATTCGATGTAGCAAAACAAATGGTACTAATGAGTAGACCTTTAGAGAAACGTTCAAAAATAATGGGTGCTACGAAACGAATTGTTAACTACTCTAATGCAGGTTTCTATCAAGTTTTGTCCGCTGAGACTGGTACAAAACATGGTCTCAATGTTTCAGGACTCGTGTTTGACGAAATTCATGCGCAACCCAATCGCCACCTCTATGATGTCTTAACTAAAGGTTCAGGGGATGCACGAGAACAACCCTTATTTTTTATCATTACTACTGCAGGAACAGATAAGAATTCAATTTGTTACGAGTTACATACAAAAGCACTTGATATTTTAAACGACAGAAAGAAAGATACATCTTTTTATCCTGTCGTTTATGGTTTATCTGATGAAGAGGACTGGAATGACGAAAGTAACTGGTTAAAAGCAAATCCGTCATTAGGTCATACCATTGGCTTAGAGCGTGTCAGAGAAGCTTATAAACAAGCACTTGATAATCCTGCTGAAGAGAATGTATTCAAGCAACTACGGCTAAATATGTGGACAAATTCTACGGTTGCTTGGATTCCAGAACATGTATACAATAAAGGGGATGCACCTATCAATTTTGAATGTTTGAAAGGTCGTGAATGTTATGCAGGACTAGACTTGTCTAGTACTTCTGATATCACAGCCTTTGTTTTAGTTTTTCCACCTAGGAATGAACTAGAAAATTACATCATTCTACCATATTTCTGGCTACCAAAAAATACTCTTGAACTTCGTTGTCGTAGGGATCATGTTTTGTACGATGTGTGGGAACGGCAAGGTTATCTAAAGACGACAGAGGGTAATGTTGTTCATTATGGATTTATTGAGAAGTTCATTGAGGAATTATCAAAGCTATACAATATAAAAGAAATCGCCTATGATAGATGGAATGCAACACAAATGGTGCAGAATTTAGAAGATATGGGGCTGACGATGATTCCTTTTGGTCAGGGTTACAAGGATATGAGTCCACCGTCAAAGGAATTGTTCAAACTCATGATGGAAGGACGTATCCAACACGGAGGACAACCAGTTCTAAAATGGATGTCTCAAAACGTAGTCATGCGCCAAGACCCTGCAGGCAATATCAAACCAGATAAGGAGAAATCAATTGAAAAAATCGATGGAATTGTTGCTCTTATAATGGGGATTGATAGATGTATTCGACACCAAAATAATGAAAGTAGTATCTATGATGAGCGAGGGATATTGAGCTTTTAGTTGAATTTTAAATATAAAGATGATACAATGTATTTACAAATCATCTTTACAAAGAGGTATTAATCATGGCAAGTACTCAACCAGTTAATTTTAGAGCAGATTCGACTTTTTACCAACAAACGAAAGAAATCTTAGCTGATGAAAAGTTAACCCTGTCAGATATTTTTAATGCTGCACTTCGTAAAATTGCGACAGGTGCAGTTGATCCCAAAGAGTTCGTATTTAGTGATTCACAAGAGACTCAATATCAGGTTGCTTTTGATGACTTGAAAAAGGAAATCTTGTTGGGCCATCAAGAAATTGAGCAAGGTAAACTAACGTCTTTAGCAGATGTAAGAAAGGAATTTGGACTTGAGTAATCATAAACGTTACCATGTTTCTCTTACGGATCAAGCTAAGAAAGACTTGAGAGAAATACATGATTATATTGTACTGAATTTTTACAGCCAGCAATCTGCCGATAGTAAATTAGACCTTATTTTAACGGCACTAGAAACTTTAGAAACCTTTCCAGAAGCATGTCCTTTGGTGTCGAGTCGAGGTTATGGTGAATTAACAGATGACGGAAAACGTTATAGATATATGCCTATTGAAAATTACTTAGCTTTTTATTATATCGACAAATATGAGGTTTATGTCTCAAGAATTTTAAATTCCAAGCAGAATTGGGCTAAGTTATTCAATAAGTAAATTCAATTATAATTCGTAGAGCATCTCACTAATGAGGTGCTTTTATTGTACTCAAAAATGGAGGATTAGATGGGATTCTTAGATTTTATTGGACGAAAAAGATCACGAGATAAACCGCATAATAGCTATGAGGGACAGGACTTTTCCTATCTCTTTGGACGAACTAGCAGTGGGGAGAATGTGGATGAGTTTAAGGCCATGCAGACTACAGCTGTTTATGCTTGTGTGAGAATATTAGCTGAAGCTGTCGCCTCTCTACCCATTCACATTTATGAAAGAACATCTAATGGGAGGGAGAAAAAATTTGAACACCCTCTATATTTCTTACTTCATGATGAACCAAATTCAGAGATGTCTTCTTTTGTCTTTCGTGAAACTTTGATGACTCATCTTTTGATATGGGGAAATGCCTATATTCAAATCATAAGGGATAAGAGCGGTCAGGTTATCAGTTTGTATCCCTTGTTACCAGATAAAATGTCAGTACATCGTGATGAAAGTGGGAAACTTTACTACAAATATCAACGTCAGACCGAAGAAAATCCAAACTTCAAGGATAAAGGCAGTGTTATTTTAAAACAAGAAGATGTCCTTCATATCCCAGGACTTGGTTTTGATGGATTGATTGGTTATTCTCCCATCGCATTAGCAAAGAACGCAATTGGAATGACCTTGGCTACAGAGAATTACGGAGCATCATTCTTTAAAAATGGTGCAAATCCTGGTGGTGTATTGGAACATCCAGGGATTTTGAAGGATCCAAAAAGAGTACGTGATTCTTGGAATGCGGTTTATAACGGTGTCACAAATGCACATAAAGTTGCAGTTCTAGAAGAAGGGATGAAGTACACTCAAATAGGTATTCCACCAGAAGAAGCGCAATTCTTACAGACTCGGAAGTTTCAAATCAATGAGATTGCACGTTTGTATAGGATACCACCACATATGATTGGTGATTTAGAAAAATCTTCATTTTCAAATATCGAGCAACAATCACTAGAGTTTGTTAAATACACATTAGACCCTTGGGTAGTTCGTTTAGAACAGGCCTTCAAGAGGTCTCTTTTTTTGCCTGAAGAAAAGAAGAAGTACTTTGTTAAGTTCAATGTAGATGGTTTATTACGTGGAGATTATCAAAGTCGTATGAGTGGGTATGCTATTGCAAGACAGAATGGCTGGCTATCTACAAATGATATTCGAGAACTTGAAGATTTGAATCTTTTAACAGATGAAGAAGGAGGAAACCTTTATTTGATTAACGGAAATATGACTAAATTAAAAGATGCTGGTGGTTTTATGACAAAACAGGTAATTGAACAACCTCAAGAAAAACCAAAGGAGGAAGAAGATGCGTAAATTTTGGAGTTTTTCAGACGAAGGGAATATTCGTACTCTTCGTATTGAAGGACAGATTGCTGATGAAACATGGTTTGGAGATGAAGTTACTCCACAACTCTTTAAAAATGATTTAAATGCAGGAAAAGGTGATATCACCCTCTGGATTAATAGTCCAGGGGGTGATGTTTTTGCTGCAGCACAAATCTATAACATGCTGATGGATTACAAGGGAAATGTGCATGTCATAATTGATGGTCTTGCCGCTAGTGCTGCCAGTGTCATTGCCATGGCTGGAACAACAGTATCCATGAGTCCTGTTGCAATGATGATGATTCACAATCCATGGACAATTGCACAAGGTGAAGCAAGGGATATGGAAAAGGTCATTGAAATGCTGGGGGAAATCAAAGAGTCTATTATGAATGCCTATGAGTTAAGAACAGGATTATCTAGGACAAAAATCTCACATTTAATGGATTCTGAATCATGGTTTAATGCGAGAAAAGCAGTTGAACTTGGCTTTGCGGACAAGATTTTATTCAGTAAAGATGAACCTAAAGAAGAACTAGAACTAAGCAGTTATTCATTTAGTAGAGCCACTGCGGATCATAACCTTGTTGTTAAACTTCAAGCCAAAATAGATAGCTACAAACCTTTATCAACGACTCCTCTCAATCAGTTAAGAAAACGATTAGATTTATTGAAATAATGAAAGGAAAACTAACCTATGTCTAAATTACTTGAATTAAAAGAAAAACGAAATCAAGCTTGGGAACAAGCAAAAACTTTCCTAGACTCAGTGCGAACTGAAGATGGTTTAGTCTCAGAAGAAGATTCTCAACGCTATGATGAAATGGAAAGTAAAATCAATCGCTATAATCAAGAAATTGCTCGCTTAGAACGACAAGAAAAGATTGATCTAGAACTTGCTCAACCAACTTCTCAGGCTTTGACAAGACAGCCTACCACTGTCTTAAAAGATAGTGAGGTAGAAGATGAGAAGAAGGGAACTAAGTCTGATGCCTATTCCAAAACCTTTTGGACGAATGTCCGTAAGCGTAACTTCTTTGATGTTAAGGATGTTCTTCGTGTTGGAGAAGATACAGAGGGTGGCCATTTAGTACCTGATGAGTATGAGAAAAAACTAGTTCAAGGTCTTCAAGAAGAGAATTTCTTCCGAAGTCTAGCAACCGTCATTAAAACATCAAGTGGAGAGCGGAAGATTCCAGTTGTTACAGGGCATGGAACTGCGTCATGGATGGATGAAAATGGACTTTATCCTGAAACTGATGAGACATTTGGTCAAGTAACACTTGATTCACATAAGATTGGAACAGCTATTCGAATCTCAGAAGAATTGTTAAATGACTCAGTATTTGATTTAGAATCCTATATGACTAGTGAGTTTGCACGACGTATTGGTACAGAAGAAGAGAAATCATTCCTTATTGGAGATGGCTCAAAGAAACCAACAGGAATCTTTACGCAAGCAAACGTTACTGGTCCTACAACGACGACTAAAGACATTACGTTTGATGACATGATTGAATTGTATCATTCTCTTCCTGCTCCGTATCGTAAAAATGCAGTATGGATTCTTCATGATACAACTGTCAAAGCAATCCGTAAACTGAAAGACAATAACGGAAATTATATTTGGCAACCGTCTACACAAGCTGGACAACCAGATTTAATTCTTAACCGTCCATACTATACATCTACCTTTGCACCTCTACCTGAACAGGGGAATAAAGCCATTGCATTTGGAGATTTCTCATATTACTGGATTGCAGACCGCCAAGGACGTACTTTTAAACGTCTCAATGAACTTTATGCTAATAATGGTCAAATTGGTTTTCTTGCATCTCAACGTGTTGATGGGAAATTAGTATTACCAGAAGCAGTAAAAATTTTAACTGTGAAAGCAAAATAATCATGATAAGTCTAGAAGAAGCAAAACTTTACCTTAAGGTAGAAAACACAGATGAAGATGACTTGATTACGCAATTAATTGATACGAGTAAAAAACTCTGTGAAGAAACGTTAAGGCAGAATACTTACAGTGAGGTTCTAAGAATGGCAATCCTTTATGGGGTTGCCTATCTTTATGAACACCGTGAAACAGCTAATTATAAAGAGTTAAAACAAATGTTATATCACCTACTATTAGCTGATAGGAAGGATATTTTTTGATGAAAATCGCTCCGTTACGTGACCGTCTTACATTTGAAGTGCGTAAAATTGTGGTTGATGAAATTGGAAATGAATCCTCAGTTTGGAACACGGTTTTCCAAAGATGGTGTTCTAGTCGCCCATTGACCTTGACAGAAAATGAGGGGAGTGTGTCTAAACTCCTTTATAACAAAATTCAATTTACACTAAGGTACGACAAAGCGTTACTAAATCTAAGTTCATTAAAAACTAGGATAAAGTACAGAGACGCCTACTTTACGGTAGATTCAATTGATGGTGATAGCGTTCCTAGGCAATTGATTTATATTGTAGCAACTAAGGAGAATGACTATGAACAGGATAGGAATGGATGAGTTGGAAAAAGTAATTGATCAAGAGTTGAGTGATTACATTAAAGAGACGACATCTACAATGCGAGAGGTGGTGGAAGAAGTTACAGACAGTGCTGTAGATACTTTAAAGATCTCTTCTCCACGAAAAACTGGTAAGTATGCACGAGGTTGGAAAAGCAAGTCAACAAGTGACAGTCCTACAGGCTTAACAAAAACCATTCATAACCGAACACCAGGCTTAACTCATCTCCTAGAAAATGGTCACGCTAAACAAAATGGTGGTCGAGTAGAAGGGCAAAAACATATTGAAATCGTTGAAAAAAGTGCCGTTAAGTCACTTGAAGATAGGCTGAGACAAAGATTGTGAGGATTTCATGACATTAAAAGATTTCTATAACATTTTAATAAAATCAAAGTTGCCAGTAGCTTATCATCATTTTGAAGAAGGAAGAAGTCCAGCTCCACCATTTATTGTATATCTTGTTAAGGACTCTGAAAATGCTGGAGCTGATAATTGGAGCTATCATAAGACTCTTAATCTTCAAGTGGAACTCTATACCTTAAAGAAGGACTTAGAAATCGAAACTAAGATGGATGACTTATTCGATAGTCATTCAATTTTTTTTGACAAAGTAGAGACTTATATCTCAACTGAAAAACTCTATCAAATTACATATTACATTTCATTAAACGGAGGATAGTTATGACTGAAAAAAATAAAGTTACCTTTGGATTACAAGATGTTCATTGGGCAGAAGTTACAACTGAAGCTTCAAATGGCGCATTGACTTATGGGACGGTGGAACGATTACGAGGTGCAGCAGAACTAACCTTGGAACCGACTGGTGACAAAGGTTCTTACAAGGCAGATAATATCAACTTTTATACTTCAGAATCAAATGATGGTTATGAGGGAACATTGAAGCTCGCCTTATTAACTCAAGAATTTTTAACTCGTGTCTTAGGAGAAAAATTAGATCCAACAACTAAAACGATTTCTGAAATCGCAAATGCTGAAAAGAAGAATTTCGCTCTGATGTTTCGTTTTGAAGGAGATAAGAAAGAAACACTTCATGTTTTGTATTACTGTTACGCATCACGTCCATCAATGGGATCAAAAACAAAATCTGGTTCAGATATTAATGAGGTTGAGCTAAACTTTACTGCAAGTCCTCGGCCACTTGATAAGGTGGTTCGTCGCAAAACGACAGAAGAAACAAGTGATGAGATTCGTCAGAATTGGTTCAAGGAAGTCTTTGAACCTCGTGAATAAAGGAGTTACAGATGAGAGATAGTATTACAATTTCAGGAAAGACCTATGAATTAGCTACTAATGCTTATACACCGATTGCTTATAAAGAACAGTTTGGTAAAGATTATTTTCAAGACTTGTTTTCAATGGTGAGTACGCAGTCAATTCTCGATAAGATTGAACACCTAAATGAGGAAGAAAAAATCGAAACTGGTGACATTGATCTATCTATCCTGACCAATTTTGATATGACTTTTTTTCACAGAATTTTTTGGGTATTTGCGAAATCTGCTAATCCAAGAATTAAACCATTCAAAGAATTCTTTATGGAGATGGAGGAGTTTCCAGTCCAAGAAGTAGCAACTATCTTAATGAACATGCTTAACCAAGGAATGAATACAAGAAAAAAGCAGATCAAACAGAAACAGCAAGTGAAGAAATCTTTACGGTAGAAAGCTATTTATTTTGTTGTAAGGAAACTGGCTTATCCATAGACGACTTAAAACATATTTCAATTGGGATGGCTCTTGATTATCAAACTGATTATGTAAACTTGCGGACAAATGAAACAAGCAATACAAGAAAAGCAAATCAAAGTGATTTTGATAATTTTTAATAGAAAGGAGATGTGAACATGGCTGGAAATATAAAAGGTATCACAATAGAAATTGGTGGTGACACACAACCCTTGCAAAATGCCTTAAAAGGGGTAAATAAACAAGCAGCTGAATCAACTAAAGAATTGAAACAAATTGATAAGGCTCTTAAGTTTGATACAGGAAATGTCACACTCCTTACTCAAAAACAAGAAGTGCTTGCTAAACAAGTTGAAACCACTAAAGAAAAATTAGCTACCTTAAGGCAGGCACAAGCCCAAGTTGAAGCTCAATTTAAGTCAGGTAATATCGGGGCGGAACAATATCGAGCCTTTCAAAGGGAAGTAGAAACTACTCAGACAGTACTGAAAAGTTATGAAAGCAAACTAGAGGGTGTCAATCAAGCCTTATCGGAAAATGGAAATCGAATAGGTACTACTAAAAGTCAATGGGATAGCTTGAAACAAGAACAAGCTCGTCTAGCTTCTGAGAGTGAAAAATTAACGAGTCAATTTAAATTACAAGAAAGTGAACTTTCTTCAAGTGCTAGTGAATCTGAAAAGCTAGCTTTAGCTCAGAAAAAAGTAAATGAAAGTTCCTCTTTACTAGAAAAACAGATTCAGAATTTAGAGAAACAGCTAGAACTAACAAAATCTCAGTATGGCGAAAATTCGATTGAAGCCAATAAACTGGAACAGACTCTAAATGATACCAAAACGGCCTATAATCATCTTCAAAATGAGATGGAAGAGATGGGCACTAGTTCAACAAGTGCGAAGGATAATCTATCAGAAATCAATCATCTCTTAAAGGCAGATATCCTAATGGAATTCAGTGACCGTTTAGCAGAATTATCACAAAAATTGTTTGATTTTGGGAAACAGTCGCTTGAAGCTTTTAACGAAGTTGATGAAGGGATGGATATCATTGTCACCAAAACTGGTGCTTCTGGCCAAGCTTTAGAAGAGATGACAACTATCGCAAAGAACCTTGCTACTGAAATTCCAACAGACTTTAATACTGCTGGTAGTGCAGTCGGAGAGTTGAACACACAATTTGGTTTAACCGGTGATAGTTTAAAATCAGCTTCAAGTTATCTCATCCAATTCGCATCCATAAATGGGAGTGATGTTACCTCATCAGCTATTTCAGCTAAGAAAGCTATAGAAGCATACGGCTTACAGGCAACGGATTTGTCTAGTGTTCTTGATACTGTCACCTTTACCAGTCAAGCTACTGGCGTAGGTGTTCAAGATCTGATGGATAAGGTTGTTTCTGGAGCACCACAAATTAAGGCATTAGGGCTTTCATTTGATGAGGGTGTGGCTTTAATGGGGAAATTTGAAAAGGCTGGTGTGGATTCATCAGCCTCTTTATCATCCTTATCAAAAGCATCTGTGAAGTATGCGGCATCAGGAAAGACTTTGCAGCAAGGTTTATCTGAAACCATCGAAAAAATTAGAAATTCAACTAGTGAAACTGAAAAGTTAACTCTCGCTTCAGATATATTTGGAACGAAGGGTGCTCCACGAATGGTGGATGCTATTAATCGTGGTGCTTTATCTTTTGATGACTTAGCTGAAACAGCAAAGAAAGCATCAGGAACAGTCGGCTCAACTTATGAAGCGACACTAGATCCAATTGATAAATTTACAACTGCTCAAAATGAAGCTAAGTTAGCATTAGCTGAAGTTGGGGATGCTATAGCTGTCACTTTTGCACCGATACTAGAGATTTTAGCTGATTTGTTACGTTCAGTTGCAGAGTGGTTTTCTAGTTTATCAACGCCAGTAAAACAATTTATCATTATTGTTGGTAGCCTGATTACTGGATTAGGATTATTACTCCCTATATTTTTAGCACTTCAGGCAGCTGCCTTAGCAATGGGTGTCACAATTGGTGGCTTAATAGCAAGTGTAGCGCCTATTATAGCTATAGTCTTAGGAATAATAGCTGTTCTTGCCTTGTTAATTGTTGGAATAAAAGAACTCTGGGAACATAACGAGGGATTTAGAACTGCAGTAATGGATATTTGGAATGCTATATATTCTTTTATATCTACTATCATTCAAGAAATATCAGACTTTATTTTAAGCATTTGGGGGACTCTAACTTCATGGTGGACTGAGAATCAAGATTTAATTCTTGCAGCTGCAACCACAGTTTGGAATGCAATCTCAACAGTCATAACTACCGTTATGTCAATTCTAGAACCCTATATTCAGGCATCATGGGAAAATATAAAACTGATTATCAGCACAGCTTGGGAAATCATCAAACAAGTAGTTGAAACAGCAATCAATCTTGTCTTAGGCATTATTAAAGCAATCATGCAGGTTATAACAGGAGATTGGTCTGGTGCATGGGAAACAATAAAGGCAGTTATTTCAACAGTATGGGAATCCATCAAGTCAATTGTGAGCTTAGTTCTAAGTACTATTAGTCAACTTATATCAAACACCTGGAATGGGATTAAGAACACAATTAGTAATCTCTTATCAGCAATTAGTAACGTTGTCAGTACAATTTGGAATAGTATCAGTTCAACTATTTCAGGTATTTTAAACGGAATCTCAAGTACAGTGTCCAATGTTTGGAATGGAGTAAAAAATACGATTTCAAATGCAATCAACACTGCCAAAAATGCAGTTTCAACTGCTATAACTGCTATCAAAAATCTCTTTAATTTCAGATTTCAGTGGCCACACATTCCTTTACCTCATTTTAGTGTGTCAGGATCTGCAAACCCTCTGGATTGGTTAAAGGGACAAATTCCTAGAATCGGAATTGAGTGGTATGCAAAAGGGGGAATTTTAACAAAACCAACTGCCTTCGGAACAATAGGGAATTCCCTAATGGTAGGAGGAGAAGCAGGAAACGAAGCGGTACTCCCTTTAAATGAATCTACTCTTGGGGCAATCGGAAGAGGTATTGCAAGAACGATGGATTTAAGAATGCCAGACATCAACATATCGATTACTGGAAATATTATCCGAGAACAGGCAGATATTGAAAAAATAGCAAATGAAGTAGCAAGTCGAATTGCAGAAGAATTAGCACGTCAAAAACAATTGAGAGGAGCCACTATATGATTAAAAGAAACGAGTTAGTCATAGATGGAATTGGAACTTCTAGTTTTCCTTTTAAGGTGATTGTCCACGAATCGCCTTCTGTTATCCTAGCGGAGAGTAAGACGAGTTTATTAGAACATAAAGGAATGAGTGGGGCTCTTTCGCAAACAAATCGGCACCGAGATTTGATTGAAAAATCATATACGATATACATTGTTAAGCCCTCAGAAGAACAACTTCATCAATTTATGGGTATATTTATCAAGGAGCAGTTTTGGCTTGAGAGTGAACGGATGAAAACCACACGTCTTTGGTGTTACCGAGTAAAATGTACTGAGGTAAAACAAGAGAGAGATGGTGTGTATGCGACGAAAGCTACCTTTATTTGTCATCCTACAAAGTTTTTTAAATCAATGGATAGACAAACTTTGACATCAAACGGTGTACTTAGAGTTCAAGGGACGTCTCTAGCGTTCCCCAAAATAACGATAATGGGGAATTCGGCAACTGAGACTCAGTTTACGATTGGAGATCAGGTTATTAAAATTGAAAAACTTACAGAACCTCTTGTGATGGTAAACGAACCAAATAGTCCAAGTTTTCTAACGGTTAGCAAAAAGTACATCAAATGGTCTGGTGATTTTATCACTATTGATCCAAGCGCTAAAAAAGAAGTGGGTGTTGTTCTTGGTAGAGGTATTACTTCTTTAAGCTTTGAAACAAATTGGGGGTGGGCTTAAATGCTATATTTGTTGAACAAAGATGTTAGAACTGCAAAGTGGAATGGATTACCTCTTCATGAAACTAGCTCTGCTATTGTAAAAGAAACCCTGAACGGTGATTTCACCTTATCTATTCGCTATCCAATTACCGATTCTGGTATCTATAAACAAATAAAAGAAGATATGCTTATCAAGGCTCCTGTGCCTGTCTTAGGATTCCAGTTATTTCGTATTAAAAAACCAATTGAAAACGATGATAGTTTGGATATAACCGCCTACCATATTTCAGATGATATTATGCAACGGTCTATCGAACCAATTAGTGTTCTTAATCTTACTTGTGGTATGGCCTTATCCCAAATGGTCCAAAATACTAAGACCAATCTTGGTGATTTTTCATTTACGAGTGATGTTACAGATCGCCGTACTTTCAATACAAATGAAGTAAAGACACTCTATGCTGTCTTAATGGATGGTGCCCATTCTATCATAGGAACTTGGGAAGGGGAGTTGATTCGTGACAATTTGGCTCTGACAATTAAGAAGAATAGAGGTGAAAATAGGGGTGTTGTCATAACAACACATAAGAATCTAAAGTCTTACAAGAGAACCAAATCAACTCAATCAATCATTACTCGTATTCATGCAAAATCAACATTTAAACCAGATGGTAAAGATAAGGACCAGACAATTAAAATTACTGTCGATAGTCCTCTAATCACTTTCTATCCATATATCAATGAAAAAGAGTACGAAAATAATACTCTTAAAAGCATTGAGGAGTTAAGGAAGTGGGCTGAGGCTAAGTTTAAGAATGAAGGAATTGATAAGTTATCGGATGCTATTACGATTGAAGCCTATGAACTCGATGGGCAGGTTGTACATTTAGGGGATACAGTAAATATCAAGAGTTTGAAACATGGGATCGATATTCCCAAAAAGGCAGTTGCTTATGAATTTGATGCACTGACACAAGAATATATCTCGATTACTTTTGATGATAAACCAATGATAGGTGCTTCAACTTCAAATAGTGCAATTTCAACTGTCGCAAATGAAATTTTAGACTCTGGTTTCACATTACAAGAAGTCGCAATTGAAAAAGTTTTGAGAAATGCGAACACAGCATTTGATGCCGAATTCACTAAACAAAAAGAATCAATTCTAGATGATATTGAAAAAGTCAAAGCTAGTGCAGAAGTTTACGCAAATGGTATTCGTCAAGAGATTGAAGGAAAGATTGCTGATGTTGATTCTAAAGTTCTATCTAATGAATTACTTAATGAAAATAGATACAACGATGTATTGGCTAAAGCAAATAGTAGTAGAGATTTAGCTAATCATGCCTTAGAGGTCAGTAAAGAAGTTAAAGAAACTACTAATACAGTACTAACAGATACCTTAAATTATAAAAAAGAAGCTATTGCTGAAGCAAATCGGTTGGTTGAACTCAGCAAGAATAGCTTATTGAATCAAATTACGACAGTAGAATCTTCAATTGATAAGCTTAAGGGGGTTATTACTAACAAGGTTTCAAAGACAGACTTCGATGCTATCAAAAATACCGTAGAGCAACAACGAACGGAAATATCACAAGCCAAGGATAAAATAAATCTAAAAGCTGAAAAGGCCTATGTAGAAATTATTAAACAAACAGCTAGTGAAGCACTCCAAAGAATATCAGAGAACGCATTAGCAATATCTAAAACTAAAGCTGATTTACAAGTTGCTGCAGATGCTATAAATACTAAAGTATCACAAACAGATTTTAATCAAACGTCAAATCGACTTGCTAGTACTGAAACAACAATTAAAATTCAAGCAGGTGAAATAGCCAAACGATTGACCAGTAGTCAGGTAGAATCCATTATCAATTTAAAAGGATTTCAAACTAAATCGGATGTTGATAAAAATATTTTAGATAGAGGTTATGTGACGAACTCTAGCGTTCAAAATTTAGTTAGAGAAACTTCTAATAGTTTTAGTCGGACTATTAGTGAAACTAAATCTTTAATACCAACTAGTGTTTCTCATCGAAACTTAGCGGCTGGTTCGAGTGATAGTTGGACTTCATACAAAGAAATAAACTCGAAACTCAATTGGATTCAAACATTAGGAAGAATTCCTTATGGTGATTCTACTGGCATTTATTCAGGGACAAAAATCAATCTATTTGTTTATATTTCTGTCGATAATGTTGTTTTAGATTCAACTGTTACTCCTAGAATTATCTTACAAGGTCCTGGCTATAAAAAATCAGATAATAGTGCTGTATGGAGTGTTCATTCTAATCCCTTTCATTCCTCTTGGTCTAGCACCTTAAAAACTGGTACAAACTACCATCTTATTAAAATTTCTCGAATAGTAACAGATGAGATGTTCAATAATTTTAAAAACTTTGAATTACAATTTCGTATTGATGGTGCAAGTTCAGGTAAGTTTCATTGGAGAGCTTTAATGATTACTACTGGAGATATCTTCCCAAACTATTGGACTAAACCTATCGAAGATTTAACAACTGTAACGGCCTTTAACGAAGTTAAAGATACTCTAGGTAGTCATACAAGAACTATTAGTGAACAAGGAAAATCAATTAGTCAGGTTGTACAAACATCCGAGGGGCTGGTTACAAGAGTCAGTGATTTAATTGATAACCAAAACTTAGTATACGATCCAACAAATTTTAGTAAATATAGAGAACGTGAACCGAATTCAAATTTAGTTATGACTGGAACTAATGAATACAAGTTGCTAAGAATAGCGCAAAGTGGTAGAACAACAAATGGTTGGCACGGTTTCCAAATGCCTCTTCATAGTCAAAAATTTGTTGCTGGTGAGAAACTTTCTTATAGGGTCAATTTATGGATAGATGTGGTACCTGATGGAAAAGTTGGTTTTGAAATCAAATCAGGTAACTCAATAGGAGGTTTCACCATCAGTCCTACTAGAACGGGCGCAGCTCAAATTTTTACAGGAACTTTTACGATAAATAAAACCGTGACAAAAACAGATGATTTTGGGCTTCATATTTGGCTAGAAAAGAACGGCACTGTGGCAGTTGGCCAAATTTCAATTGTTCGAGGTAGTCAGCCACCTAATAACTTTGTAGATAGTACATCCTTTCAACAAATTGCAACAGAAAGTCTTGTTCAGCAACATCAAGGTTCCTATTCGATTCAAAATTTAACTAATGCAGGCTCTTTAATTTCAGGGATTAATTTAGGTGCAAATGGAATCAATCGAATTATTGGCAAGGCAACTCATATCACTGGAGATACTTTAATTGATAGAGCAGTCATTAAATCAGGAATGATTGACAAATTAAAGACATCAAACTTTGAATCTGGGTCTGTAACTACTATGGTATTAGCGTCAAATTCAGTAACTGCAGATAAAATTGTCGTGGATCAAGCGTTTTTTAATAAGTTAGTTGCAAATGAAGCTTATTTACGACAGCTCTTTGCTAAGAATGCTTTTATCAATAGTGTACAAAGTGTTAGGATTGATGCTAGTCAAATAAAGTCAGGCTTACTAAGTGGTGACAGAATTCAGGGTGGCACAATAACTGGAACCACAATTTCTGGTGGATTATTAACTGGAGAAACAAAAATTAAGTTAGGTGCTTATGGTTCATTTGACGCTATCAACGGTGGATTACAGATTAATGTTCCTCGTCAGTTTAATTCTAAAGATGGTTTAGGCGTACAATTTATAGGTTCTTATGGCCGAGGGGACAATGTTCCTTACGGCTTATTTATTTACAAAGATTCAGATTTTACTACTGGAAACACTGCAAGTGATAGTGATGATTTTCTATTGACGGTCGAAGGATACATTAAGGCAAAAGGAATTGGCTGGTTAAAGTACGGCAAAAGTAGCATTAATGGCTCAACTACAGGAACTATTAGTTATTGGAATTCTAATAATGTATCTCTAGACTTTGGTGGATCAGGAAATGATATTTACTACTCATATAACGGAAATGCTTATAGCTTATGGCAAATTGTTAACCAACATTTTTCTGATAAAAACTTGAAAGAGAATATAGGCTTATCTAACTATAAAGCACTCGATTTTATCAAAAGATTTCAATTTAAAGAGTATGACTGGAAGAAAATAGGGAATCGTATTCAAAAGGCTCATACCAAAATTGGACTCATCGCTCAAGATGTTCAACAAATTGACTCGTCACTTGTGTATGAAAATGGTGGTTTTCTGAATCTTGATAATACAAGATTAACGAATATCGCTTTAAAAGGAATTCAAGAGTTAATACTTGATATTCGAAAATTAAATAAACGATTGGAGATGTTAGAAGATGAACACAGATTTAATCCATCAATTAGCAATGGAGTCGTTGACTAAGAAACTAGCACAAACCGAAGGTCAAGCAGCACAAAATGAGGCTCTTTATTTGGTTGTTGCAAGCGAATTGCAGTTAATGAAAGATGTATTAGAATACGACTCAGACCTAAAAGACTTATTTGAGGAAGTAAAAACTAAAAGAGAGAAAGGAGAAAGTTAATGGCATTAGAAATTACTAAAACAACACGTTTGGTTGGAAATTTGAAGATTGGTGATGAAGTAGTTAAGCAGTATACTGTTGATGTTGATGAACATGGTGTTTCTACAGTATCTGAGTTTCTCTATCATTCAGAGCTCTATGCGGAGCATCGTCTCGAAATGAGAAACCAAGAAAAATTGTTCCGAGATAAACGATATGAATTAGAAGATGCTGTTTTAGCTGAAATTGAGTCAAATAAAAAAGAACTATAGGGAGTATTAAAAATGGATATTGAATTGTTTAATTTTTTAAGAAAGCTCATCGAAACAGAAGATGGGCTTATTTTGTATGCGTTAGCGTTAATTGTCATCATGGAAATTGTAGACTTTGCATCAGGCACATTTGCTGCAATTGTAAATCCTGATGTTGAGTATAAGAGTAGAATTGGAATCAATGGATTAATTCGAAAAGTCTTAGGGATTTTTATGTTACTGTTATTGATTCCGATGTCTGTTTTGTTGCCTGAAAAAACTGGATTTATGTTTCTGTATTCGATTTATATCGGATACCTAGTTTTTACTTTCCAATCACTAATTGAGAACTATCAAAAAGTAAAAGGGAATATTCTACTTTTTAAACCAATTTTAAAAGCTTTTGAACATCTAACTGAAGGAAAGTCTAACGATGATAAGGAGGATAATCATGGAAGTTGATAAAAGTAGATTACGAACAAATCTTCCTCAAATCGGTGAGCAACCCTATCGACAAGTTCATGCTCACTCTACAGGTAATCCTAACTCAACAGCACAAAATGAAGCGGATTACCATTTGCGTCGTCCAGTTGAGTCAGGATTTTTCTCCCATGTGGTAGGGAATGGTCGTATCATGCAAACTTGGTTAGTAGACCGAGGTGCTTATGATGTTGGTGGCGGATGGAATGTTGAAGGTTACGCTCAAGTTGAACTAATAGAAAGTCATGAATCTAAAGAAGAATTCATGAGAGATTATCGACTTTATGTCAAGCTATTACGTGAGTTAGCTGACGAGGCTGGAATCCCTAAAACTCTAGATTCTAGTAGTCTTGCTGGGATTAAAACTCATCAATTTTGTACTTACAACCAACCAAATAATGGAAGTGATCATGTAGATCCCTATCCATACCTTGCAAAATGGGGCATTAGTAGAGAACAGTTTAAGAAAGATATTGAATCTGGTCTAACTGAAGGAAACTGGAAACGAAACGAAGTTGGTTGGTGGTGGGAAGAAGCAGATGGCTCTTATCCAAAATCTCAATGGAAAAATATCAAAGGAGAATGGTTCTACTTTGATAATAGAGGCTACTGTTTCATCAATAAATGGTTCAATGATGGCAAGGATTGGTTTTATTTAGATAAGCGTGGTGCCATGGTTACTGGTTGGATGCATATCGATCATCGTTGGTACTATTTTAAGTCGGATGGTAGAATGGCTAAAGGTTGGGTAAAATATCGTAAAACTTGGTATTACTTGGATGAAAAAGATGGGGATATGAAATCTAAGCAATTTATTAAATCAGGAAACGGATGGTACTATCTCAAGTCTGATGGTTCGTTATCAGTAAAACCAGAATTTACGATTGAACCTGATGGTTTGATTACTACTAACTAAGAGTTTGTAGATACTACTCTTAAAATAAATCTTTAAACAAAATAAACCACCGAAGTTGGTGGTTCATGTGGTATAATATCTATTGTAGAAAAGTGAAGACGGTGGCTCCTTATACCGAAAGAGAGGTGATGCCTATGGGCAGTTCATCAAAATCTGACGGAAAGGAGGGGCACTCTTTTGACCGCATTTGAAGTTGTACAGACAATACTTGGTTTTGGTAGCTTTACCATTACTTTGATTGGCTTGTGCTATAAAATCTTCAAAGACAAGGACAAAAAATAATCCGTCCCCACTTTTGAGCGAGTAGGACGGATTAAATCTGTTATACGAGCTACCGTCTTTTTAACGGTTCTACGTTGGAGTTGAGTTGGTAGCTCAGCTCCTTTTTCTATGTTTATTATAACATATTGCGATTAAATTTCAAATAAAAAATCTAAGCCTGGTGAAGTACATCAGGCTTTTTCTTTTTGATTTTTTCTTAAAACCGGAAAAATCTATCTTGAAAGTACCTATTTAGGTAAGAGGACAATAAAGACATTTTGTTAAAGTACAGGGTTGCTGATTACTTGACTAATATAGCGTTTAGAGGGATATATAGTGTGTAAAAACTTCTTCTAGGAGGAAAAATGAATATAAGAAAAATTGAAGCAAAGAATAACAAAAGAAAAAAGAGAATTTGTGCATATGTTCGAGTTTCTACAACCAACGGAAGTCAACTTGATTCGCTAGAGAATCAAAAAGTCTATTTTGAAAAGTTGTATGCTGAACGTGATGATGTTGATTTTTTGGGTGTTTTTTGTGACAAAGGAATTTCAGGTTCAAAGTATGATAGACCTGATTTTCAAACTATGTTAGATGCTTGTAGAAAAGGACAAATTGATGTTATCCATACTAAGTCAATATCAAGGTTTGCAAGAGATCTCATCAATGTTCTTGAAATAAGTCGAGAATTAAAAACTCTTGGTATTGATATCTTTTTTGAAGAGCAGAATATCCACACTTTATCAAATGAAGGTGAGGTTGTCTTGACTGTGTTAGCAAGTTTGGCTGAGGAAGAGTTACAAAGCATGAGCGGAAACCAACGATGGAGTTTTCGTAGAAAGTTCCAGAAAGGAGAATTACTCATTAATGCTAAACGGTTTTTAGGGTATGATTTAAACGAAAAAGGTGAACTTGTTATAAACAAAGCAGAAGCGCAAATAGTAAGAACCATCTTTTATAGTTATTTGGAAGGAATGGGTACACATAGGATTGCTAAAAAACTTAATGAGGGCAAGGTTTCAACTGTAACAGGAAAGAAATGGTATGACAGTACAATTCGTAATATCTTAAAAAACGAAAAATACAAAGGCTCTTTACTACTTCAAAAATACTTTCATGACGGTGTAAACGGTCCAAAGAAATTAAATCAAGGGCAGGTTGAACAATACTATATTGAAGATAATCATGAAGGAATTGTATCTAAGGAAATATGGGAAAAGGTTCAGGTAAAAATGAAAAGCCGTTCTCGGATCCAAGGTACAAATAAAACCTATAAATTTTCTAGAATGTTAAAATGCCAATATTGTGGTTCAACATTAAAAAGACAGGTATCTTATAAGAAAAAGATTGTTTGGTGTTGTTCCAAATATATCAAAGAAGGAAAAAATTCCTGTAAAGGTATGAGAGTCCCTGAAAGGGATATTGAAGATTGGAAACTAAGTTCACCAGTAATTGTGTTAGAAAGGATTGAAGATGGAGAAAAACATTACAGTTATACCGGCCAAAAAGGTACATCAAACAGTCATATCTCAAATTCAGAAAAAAATCAGAGTAGCCGCTTATTGTCGAGTGTCTACAGACCAAGACGAGCAGCTATCAAGTTATGAGAATCAGGTCAATTATTACCGTGAATACATCTTAAAACATGAAGATTATGAGTTAGTAGACATCTATGCAGATGAAGGCATTTCAGCAACTAATACAAAAAAACGTGATGCTTTTAACCGACTAATACAAGATTGTAGAGATGGTAAGGTGGATAGAATTTTAGTTAAATCTATTAGTAGATTTGCCAGAAATACATTGGACTGCATCAAATATGTAAGAGAACTGAAAGAACTAGGCATCGGAGTAACGTTTGAAAAAGAGAATATTGATAGCCTAGATTCAAAAGGTGAAGTACTACTTACCATTTTATCCTCACTCGCACAGGATGAATCTAGATCTATTTCAGAAAATTCAACTTGGGGAATTCGTAAGAAATTTGAGCGTGGTGTAGTTCAGGTAAACACTACAAACTTTATGGGATATGACAAAGATGAAAAAGGAAATCTCATTATAAACCATGAACAAGCTAATGTCGTAAGGTATATATTTGATAGATTTCTAGAAGGATACAGTCCAGAATTTATTTCCAAAGAGTTAAGAGAACAGGAAATACCAGGTTGCACAGGTAAAGCAAAGTGGGTGCCCAAGTGCTATATGGAAAATGCTTCAAAATGAAAAATACAAGGGTGATGCTTTGCTTCAGAAAACCTATACCGTTGATTTCCTGACGAAGAAAAGAATTGATAATGATGGACAAGTTAATCAATACTATATCGAGAACAATCATGAACCAATCTTAGATAGAGAGAAGTGGGAGATTGTTCAGTTAGAAATAGCAAGAAGAAAGAAATTTAGAGAACAACATAAGCTCCAATTTTATATCATGCAGAAAGAAAACAATCCCTTTACAACAAAAGTATTTTGCGCCGAATGTGGTTCAGCATTTGGTAGGAAGAATTGGACTACAAGTCGTGGTAAACGGAAGGTATGGCAGTGTAATAATCGATATAGGATTAAAGGCAAGATTGGATGTTTAAACAATCATATCGATGAAGAAATGCTTGAGAAAGCCGTAGTAATGGCTGTAGAACAACTAAGTAAGAATGTTGACTTGTTGCACGGAAAGTGGAACAAAGTTTTAGAAGAAAATCGTCCGCTAGAAAAGCACTATAGTTTGAAGTTGGCAGAAATGATAAACAAGCCCTTGTGGGAATTTGATTCTCATGAGATGTGTCAAGTATTGGATAATATTATAATTGCAGAGGATGGGCAGATAACTGTCAGATTCTTAGAGGGAACTGAGGTAGATTTATAGAGTAGACAAAAGGTTATGATGATAGTGGGCAACTATTGTGGTTATAGCCTTTTTTTGCATTTTTGTGATAGAATATATAATATTAGAGATACTTGGATTAGCGATGAGTTTGATAGACTTATAAGAAGATAATATCAAAGCAAATGAAGAAATTCAAAACATCTGTGATTTATTTGCGAATGATCCGAATGTAATAGTTTTTCCTATTCATGGATGTTCTACTGATGTATTTAGAACAATTTTGGATAGATTTCCTGTACTGAATATTATCCATTTAGCGGACCATACATATACGAAACCTAATGGGGAGATATTACTTTCTTTTGTAGATTCAAACATGACTTTTATAAAATTTAGTAATTGGATTTCTAACCATAGATTTTATTATTCATTTCTTAACTGTTATTCAACTTTAGAGTTCGCATTGTATTCACGTTTACAAAATTCAAACTTTTCTATTTTTCATAGAGGGAAAGTTTAATCGAGCATAGCATATGAGTTTTCGGAACATTTCTATAAAGTGATTTAAAGTAGTGGAGATTTTAATCAGGCCTGGCAACTAGCTGTTGCAAATTGTACTGAGGCTCCCTTGAATTACATCAATTGTTAGTATATTTAGTTATATAGGGAGGTAGATATTGATATGGCTAGTAGCACTGAGAGGATTGGCATACATCAATGTGGAGTTATTGCAGAAAGAAATAGTTGGATGTTTAGAGAGCAGCCAGTTAATGATATAGGTATAGATGCTCATATGGAATTTGTTGTAGATGGCAAACCAAGACAACACCTTGCATTACAAATCAAGTCAGGACCAAGTTGGTTTAGGGAGAAAAAAGATAACTGCATTATTTTTAGGAACATAAATGAGAGACAATATAATTATTGGACGATGAATTCTCTTCCGTGTATAATTGTTCTGTTTAATCCTGATGATGGTATGTGTATTTGGCAAGAGTTAACTCCTAAAACAATTAAAAAAACTAAAGAGGGAGGAGGCAAAGGATATTATGTGAAAGTTCCTATAAATCAAGTTTTTTTGGATAAACAATCAAATAACCACCTTCTTTCCTATACGAATTTACCGCAACATATTCAAAATTATAACTTTCTGCTATCTCAGAAAAAATTTATGGAAATTATACAAACTGGAGGTGAAGTTAAACTACATTCAACAGAGTGGGTTAATAAGTCTAGTGGTAAAGGTGATACTAAGTTAATTGTTAATGATGGTCAAGAAACTAAAGAGTATGCCTATCCTTATTGGTTTCCGTTTACACCGTATACCGATGTTTTTCCTCGATTATTTCCATGGGCATATTTTTCTGTTGATGAAGAATTTCTTGAAGAAAGTGATTATGAATTATGGAAACAACTTCATTGTTGGTATGATAGTGAGATAGATGAATGGATAGAAGTAGGAGATACATTTGAGCAATTTCGCAAAAAATTACCCCCTATACGATCTATTGATCGTTCTGGTGAAGTTGCAGAATATATGTTGATTCTCAGTTTGAATGAATTGGGAAAATCGTTCTTAGAGGTAGAGCAATTTATATCTGAAACTAGACCATACACCAAAGCAAGACCAGAATCAAAAGATGAATAAAGGAGCATAATCATGAAAAAGCTTAAACTTAATAGTGGTATGAAATCAGAAAAAACTATAGATGGATATAGACTAAATCCTACGGAGAAGTATGTTATCAATTTGGAAGATGAAATGGAATTTGCAATATCTACAATGCAAGCAATTTATATGTTTGGTTTTCCACCAGCATTTAAAAATTGGCATGCTTGGCTATTTGAGAATGGTTTTAGTACAGAAACACCAAATCCAACAAATGAATTTGTAGCAAAGTTTTATGGAAGAGAACCTCTTTGGAAAACTCCATATTCAATGGGAATAGTTGTAAAAGCAGAGGAAGATGATGATTTCTACATTGTTATGGAATGTAGTAGTAAAAATACAGGTTTCAAACACACACAAATTATCCTTACTATGGATGGCTGTCTTTGAGTGGAATCCTTCCATAATATAATTTCAAACTCTGACTATTCTGTATCGTGTTATAGTATAGAAATTTCTCTCACCACATGTTGAGGCAGCATCACTGCTTGTACGAACTTAGAAAAAATGTTGACGAAAAAGCCTTGGTGTCAAGGTTTTTTTTTGGTATCCTCAAAAAGGTAATTTTATAATTGACAGTTTGTCAGTAGAGTAGTATAATTTATAAACAGGAGGAATAAAATGCGAGATGTAAAAGATCCGGAAATTCGACGGGCTGAGATT
>CAUVRF010000004.1:0-53390 GCA_963554245.1 uncultured Streptococcus sp. | reverse complement strand
GACCAAGTGCCATACTGCCATTAAAGAGACCGCCTGCTCCAGCCGCAAAGGCATTCCCCATCATCATAGCACCCAGCAGTTGTTGAGCTGTTTCACTGTGACCTGTTGAAACTCCAAGCCAGCGCTCAATCATGGCTACTCCTTGCATGGCTGCAAAGAATACTCCAACATAGACAAAGGCAGCTGCGAGACACTGTTCCCACATATTGAGTCCATCAAAGAATCCGCCAGAAAGCTTAGATACAGCTGAAACAGAAAGGATTGGTAAATCTCTGAAAATCTCAAGCGTTACACGCATAATGATGACTTCAAAGAAGATTCCTGCTAAAGCACCGCCAATCGTTCT
Source organism: uncultured Streptococcus sp. (assembly GCA_963554245.1). Lineage (GTDB taxonomy): Bacteria > Bacillota > Bacilli > Lactobacillales > Streptococcaceae > Streptococcus. The sequence continues at coordinate 53,044 of CAUVRF010000004.1, read as the reverse complement.
TAGCAGCTCCTTATATTTCTTTGAGTTTGATAGAGAACTATATCCAAGAATTGGAGAAATCATTGCTTCAATCAGAATATCAAAGATTGATTTAACGAGCTTAATGATCATGCTGACCAAAAGAACAATCAGGATAATATACTGGAGGAACATCCCTATCCAGTTGACTTTATAGCGCATGTAAACTGATTCAAAAGCACTCAATTGATTAATGACTCGGTGTTCTGTGATGCTTTCAACTCCAGTATTATTGGAATTCAACTTATGTAGGAACAAGCCTTTAATCCCTGGTATTTTATCATGTTTCTCTATATCCTGTATCATTTTTGGATTCGTTGTACCATAGTTTGCCCCAAAATCAATCTTGGTCGCAAAATCAGTCGTGTCCCGCTGTTCAGGACTATCCGTGATATTATTGACAGGGGTAGATCCCTCTTGAACAGGCTTGATAAAGCCATAATCATCCATTGGAAACAACTCCGTAGAAAAATCCTTGTAGATCAAGACTTTTAAGTCTACCACATTATTTTTCATGGGTTGAAGAGCCAGGGAGGAAGTCGGTTGACTGCCAGATGGCGCTTCACTGGAGACTGTCTGGATAGACATGGCATCCTGTGCTACTGCTGTTGATATAGTGGTCAAAGCTAGTGGCAATACGGCAGTTACAGCCGTTACCAAAAGGAAATTCGTGATGACTCCTTTGTATTTGACTGGCTTTGTAAAAACTCCTGCGACGGCCGACACGACCAAAATCAGGGTGAACAAGGACGTCCCCAATAGCTGAAACCAGTAAAAGAACTGGCCTATAATCGTCTTCTGGTCGCCTAGATAACCGAAGAGTCCAAAGAGCTTGAACATATTATTAAAAACATGTTCTAGGCTGGAAGTGATTTGATAAAGAGCCTTGGCAATCCCTCCTGGTAAATAGGTGAGAAATGCTATAAATGCAGGAGTCGGTTCTAAATAGTTATTCCAATAGGAATAAAACTCTGCCAGCTTTTTTGCATTCTCGCCTGTAATCTCACCATCAAGATTCTTGATCTCATTCACCAAATCTGAAAAGGTTTGATAGTGCACTAAAGATACCTTCTTTCTTTTTAAGATACCCCTATCATATTCGATAATGGCAAAATCGTTTTTAAAGGGACAATGAAATTCTGACAACAAAAAAAGCCTCAAGTAATTGAGACTTTTGTAAGTTAATCTGCGGTTCCGTTGAAATCATAGAAAGCATTGTCTTCTTTATAGCCACGGCGGAGTTCAATGATTCGGATTTTTTTACCACCCTCGGTCAAGACGACTTGATAATAAGAGTGAGCTTCTTCAGGTTTATCTATATCTTTATAATCAACAGCGATTGTAAAGTTATCCTTTCCTTTCAGCTGACTCTCTAGACTAACTAGAGTGCCTCTGAAATCAGCTGGGATTCTCTTCACTTGTTCTTCTGAAAGAACACTATAATTGATGCTTTCACCGTCGTTATTCGAGATGGTTCGTTTTTCTTTATCAAACTTTAAGGTAGTTCCTACTCCACCCTTAAAATCACTACTCTCATAACCATGTTCTGGTGAAAAGCCCGTATAGCTATCTTTTAACACATTTTTAGAGAGACTTTCAGGTGATTTTTGACCACATGCCCCTAGTAAAATCAAGGCTAACCCTACTAAAACAATTCTTAAAAAGTGCTTTGCTTTCATCATTTTTTCTCCTAATCATTATTTACCTCATTATAACAAACATCATTTTTTCTTGCAAGTGTTTATATAACTTATTGTACATCTTTTTAGATAACTTCATCCGCAAAGAAGTCATCTCCGTCATCATAATAATCATAGTCACCGTGAATAACACTAGCTGCAGCTGCTTGGAATAGTTCATCTGTGGAAGTAAATGATTGGGTTTTCACCTTTTGTCCTTTACTGTGACGACCTGATAATTTAGGAGTTTCTCCATTGTTGCTGAGGAGTGGCATGGTCAAACGTTGCCTCCAGTCGATGATGTTGTTGAAGGCTGTACCTGCATCAACTGCTATTTCCTGGAGCTCTAGCTCACGGTGTGCACTTTCGACTGGAATATCCGCAAGAGTCATCGATGTATCAAACTCCTCTTGTAAGAACATGTACTTGTAAGGGAAGCTGTTCTTATCATGTGCGAAGATTGGATCCGTTGTGACCTTACGTCCAACATTATCCCGTCCCTTGACTCCACGTAAGATAACCGCTTCTCCTTCCTGGAGTTTGGCCAATTGTGTTGGTGTCAACAACTCTTGTTTTGGATTCTCGACAGCTACATTTGGATTGGCTTCGTCCAAGATATTGCTGGAGCGTCTTCTGCGAGTAATGGTACGTGTACCCAACTCCCCACTAAATCTCTTATTGGTATCTGGAGACGTCGTTTTGACGTAAACTTTCAATGAACAGTTATCCAGAATCGTTTGCGCAACATTTTCACCATAGACATTAACCAATTGTTCCAAGTTTTGAACCCAAAGATAATAGAGAATGTTTTGCCCCAATCCGATAGAAATTTTCGTATCCATGTGAGGAATAGCTGGAATGTTTGTAAACTCATCCAAGATATGGAGAATCCGATTGATACATTTCCGCCCATTTGTTAAGGCAAGGTCATAGTTGGCATTGTACAACTGATCCAAGAACAAAGAGACAATCCCATTGTACTCTGTTCGGTTTGGTGGTGTTACCAGATAGACGACTCTTGGTTTATCGGAGTAAATCAACTCAATATCTGACTCTTGGAGAAGATTTTGAGTGTCTTCTTTGCTCTTCAGAACCCTTACATCGATATGATCTAAAATTGGCTTCTTGGTATACTCATCTAGTTCTAACCTATCTCCATCTTTTCGATAGACTTTTTCAGCTGAGAATTGGAAGACCCGATCCCGAACTGGAGACTTACCATTTTTCTTATGATTAAAATCAATCGTAACCGTAAACTGATCTGGAAGTTTAGGTTCGATGGCATAAGTCAGATAGCCTTCTCCATCAATAAGAGCTGTCGCTTGCTTCACATAATCGACTTGCTTTTCAACTTTACCCCATTTCTTCAAGCCTGTAATGGTTACCCTAGCAGTCTTATGCTTGAACTCATTTTTTAATTGACTGTTGGTGCTTGATCTCAACTTAACAGACAATCGACGTGGGAAGGCAAAAGACTCTAAATCAATCGAGTTTTTAGAAGTGAGTTTGGCCACGTTATCTTGCAAGAACAGGTTGATTCCTGTCATCATGCTAGAGTAGACATTTCCTTTGGTCTCATCACCACCAAAGTCTGAGGCACGAAATTCGATATCTGCCATTTGTCTGAATTTGGAGAATTTTTTTTGATTCACTTGTCTCAAATTATCAAAATAGACCGTGATTTTTGATTTCTTGGATACCTGTTGTTCTCTAGTTGGATTCTCAACGACTTCTCCCGTTCCATCCACAAAGACTTCTTCTGATCCCATTGTCGCCAAGAATTTCGCAACGTTTGGGATGGTAATGGTATCCCAGGCATCATCTTCACCATTTTGATAGGTTTCATTAGCTCGATCCATCAAAGCCATTGTCAGAGCGTTAAACAAGGATATAGAAGACTTACGAAAATACTCCGCATTTCCCTTCTCACCACCTTTTTGTTTGGGAAAAATGGATTCTGCGACTGCATTGACATAGGTTTGCGTTTTCTCATAGTAACCTTTCTTGGCAGCTGCAATAGCTAGAGCCAAAGGATTGTAGGACATAGACCAATCCATATTTTGGAAAGAAAGCACATCAACTTCATAGCCACGTTGCCTCATCATTTTGTAAGAGGCTTGGTAGTGTTCTCCTTTCGGGTCTGCCAGAACTAGCGATGGCTGCAACTCCGCACGACTGTTGATATCAATCGCTGTCGTAATCTGACCTTCCCCCTTACCTGAGCGAGTCATCCCAATCCCTAACAGATTCGTCGGCTTATCTTCAATGTAATAATATCCCGAAGGAAAAGATTGCATGCCCAAAATGCGCTCCGCATTGGTCACGTATCGACTGATTGTCTTATTTTGCCATAACATTTGCGTTCGGAGTGTTTGTCCTGCCAAATCATGAGTCAGTTCATGAAATACTGGAGCCCCACCTTCACCTGGATAAGTTAGAGCTTTATTGGGAATCTTTTTGTATTGACGACGAACTTCATCAACCGTCACAAAACGGTCATCCCCTTCCTCATTATGGTTGTAGTCACGAAACTGCTCAAAGTTGATCCAAGCAGATTTCCAAGCAAGGACTAGACCCATCAGAAAGAGAGGAAAAGCTAAAATCGGGGCAATCCAAAAGACTTTGGCATTCAATAAACTTTGAAACAAGAGGCTATTTAAGTCAAAGTTTACAGCCTTACTAGCATCTTTAAACGACCAAATACTAAAATAGAGAAAGCGGATTGTAGCTCTCAAAACAGTAACCAGGTAATTGGTTAAGATAAAAGCAATAAAGCTAAAACCTAATCCCATATAAACGAAGCTGCGGTAACTTTTAAAATAAAGAATGGGTTTCATTTCTTTATCAAAACGTTTCCGTTCTCGTTTAACAAAAGGGAGGGTATAGAATATCCTGAAGAAAACATTCCAAAGGATGAGAGAGACCAGCGCCAAGAGTTTAGGTATGAATGACTTCATCCCATTGAGCAGCCCTCTAACTGATTGTCTCCAAACTTGTTTCCAATCAATTCCTTTACGATTTTTCCAACCTATTTTTATTGCTTGCCTTAGACTACTCTTTCCTGATAATAACCTTTGATAGCTTCTTAAAAAATACGGCTGGAAGAGTTTGAATAGGTAATAACCTGCACCCCCTAAAAAAAGGAAGGTATTGATCCAACTGGCTCGAATCACTTGGATAAGGGTATAAAATACTACTTCAAATAACTCAAACAAACTACTACCCCCTTACATCTTCCAAAAACCATTCCATTTTTCGAGTATAGAAGCTCGAAAAGAGAAATATGTGAAACTGTAGCCTTGGAGAGGCTTTCTCGTAACGGTGAAAGTAATTTTCTAACCATTTCTCTCCATCCAACTGAAGAACATTCAATCGACTAGATCGACTCTGTTCTAAGTAATTGGTCACCTGAAGAGATTCTGCAATCAATTCATCAGACAGATAATTGTATTTTTGTCTTGCCATTGTTGCACTCCTTTCTTATTATTTCTTAATTCCCCTCTATTCTAAGGGATAATATCAAATTCTTTGTTAAAGGGACAAAAGATATTGTTATATCATAAGTTATATAACTTTTTGTACAACAAAAAAGCACACAAGTGTTCTTGTATGCTTTCAATCCCTTTAGAATGGGGATTCTACATCCATTGGTTCAGGATAAGATGGAGGAATAGAACTTGGTATCGGCTGAGAAAAGCCCTGTTGTTCCTGCTTACGTCGGTTAGATGCTTCCCTATTTTCAAGGAAAGAAATTCCTCCTTGTTGATTTGGGGAAATAAACTGATACGTCCGACGTTGACCTTGTTCATCATTATAAGGTCGTTGGATAATTTCTCCTTTTAAGAGGATTGGAGAGCCTTTAGATAGGCTCTGAGCCATCAATTCCGCTTGTTTTCCGTATACTTGCACATGGAAGAAACTAGAAATTGGTTTATTTGTATCATCATTCATACTCGAATCACAAACAAACTCAAATTTGAAACTGGCATGACCATTTTTAGTTTGACCTACTGCATCACTTGGGATGAATGCAACACGTCCAGAAGCGATAAATACTTGCATTTTTTCTCCTTTCAATAAAGACCACAAGAGAGTCTTTATTCAACTTGTGGTCATCATTTCATTTTAGTTCGTCAAATTAGTTTTCTTTCGACTTACGAAGGCCTGCAAGACTCAACAATCCCAAAATCATTCCCACAACTGGAAGCATGCTTGCTGATGTTCCAGTATTTGGAAGTGATGGCTGCGGTTGTGGCTTGCCTGGTTCTTTAGGCTCTGGTTTTGGAGGTTCTGGAGTGCGGGTTGTTACCTTCGCAATCATTTCTTGTCCATTAACAATATTGACAAAAGTATTCTCAACTTCTCCAGCTGCGATACGCTCTACTTCGATGTAGAAGTCAGCATCAAAGGTACCTTTAACTCCTAGAGAGTTCAAGAAATCTTGATTGATAACATAAGACCATACCCCTGTTTTCTCGTTCCACTTAATAGTCACAAGTTTCTTGATAAACTCAGAATTTGTGCCTTGGTTGAACTCAAAGGTAAAGGCATAAGAAGTGCCTTTGGCAATCTTATCACCTGCTTTGATAAGCTTACCATCCTTAAGGATAACATCGTAAGGCAACGTTAGGTCTTTTTCTGCTGTGTATTCTGTACCCTTGATGACACCTTTCCAATTACCTGTATAACGGTCATGCTTCATATCGAGTTTATCCAAACCGTCATATTGGTACAACGTATGGTGTCTTTCTGGAACAGTTGCACCGTCAAGAAGGTACTGAATCAATTCACCCATTTGAACTTCTTTACCGTCAAGAACTTTCTGACCTGTTTTATCAAGCGCATGTTTTTCTGGGTGTTTTGGTTTAGGTGGTTCTGGTGTACGAGTAATAACCTTAGCGGTCATTTCTTGTTTATTGACAATATTGATGAAGGTATTCTCAATCTTATCACCAGTTTCAATACGCTCAACCTCGATGTAGAAGTCAGCATCAAATGTTCCTTTTACTCCTAGGGAGTTAAGGAAGTCTTGATTGATAACGTAAGACCATTGACCACCTTTGGCATCCCACTTAACGGTCACAAGTTTCTTGATGAACTCTGAATTGGTACCTTGGTTAAACTCAAATGTAAAGGCATAAGTGCTACCTTTGGCAATCTTATCCCCTGCTTTGATAACCTTACCATTTTTCAATGTCACGTCATAAGGCAACACAAGCTCTTTTTCTGCTGTATATTCTGTACCCTTGATGATACCTTTCCAATTACCAGTATAGCGATCATGCTTCGTATCGAGTTTATCCAAACCGTCATATTGGTACAACGTATCATGTTTTTCTGGAACAGTAACACCGTTAAGAAAATACTGGATATAGTCGCCTAATTGAACTTCTTTGCCATCAAGAACTTTTTTACCTGTTCTATCAAGCGCATGCTTTTCGGGTTTCACGTTAGGAACTTCAACTGTTACAAGATTTGACTGATAACTATTACCAAAATCAATCTGTTTAAAATCGTTCTTCACGATTTCCCCTGCTTTAACCAGGAGTTTAGCTGGGAGATCAACAGTAACATTCTTATTTTGTTTCACGTAGTTTTGATAGAAACTCTTGGAATCTTTTGCTACCCAGAGATAGAATTCACCCTTCGGATTCAAGTTCAATTCCTTCAGGATTTTATTGATTGCATCTGTACGACCTGCATCTGAGAGCACGTGGTACATATCAAAGAGATTTTTCACGTCTTGCCCTGCAGCAGTCATCTTGATATTGCCTTGATAAACTGAGAATGCACCATCTTGGACATCGTCCAAAATAGCAAACTTCTTGCCAAGTGCTTGCGCTGAAGCAATGGTTTTAGCGTAAGGGCTGTAATCTGTCATCAAGCGGAAGGTCACGTTGCGGTCAAATGTTGTCGCACCATTGATATCCTTACCAGAGCGGTCCAAAACAGCTTTAACTGGTTTTGGGGCTGGTGGTGTGTAGTTTGTGACTGGATTAGAGTAAACCTCGTAGTTATTCACTAACACTTTATAAGTGTTATCATAGAAGCCCTTGTCATAGATAGGCTTCCAGGTAATCACTGGAGCTTCTAAGCGTTTCCCTTCGTAGGTTGCAGTAAAGGTGTAAGTATTCTTTCCTGCATCGTAAGCAACGCCCCATCCTGCTTTCTCTGCAGCTGCCTTTGTAACAGCTACATCAGGAACTGCTCCAGCTTCGAGTGGATCAATGATGGTAATCTTGTCCCCTTTTTTAAGGTTCGCATAGATATTGTCATGATTCAATGTGTAAAGCTGTGTAGCGTTTTTAGCAACTGTTTGACCGTTTGTATTGGTCTTATCTGTATCTGCTACAGATTTGCTGACAACTGGCTTATACTGTAACTTGTAACCGTGATAGCTTGCAGACAATTTCTGATTTTTGGTTTCAGAAAGAGTTTTAAGCGCCAAGACTGGCTTTGCTGGATTCTCAGCTTTGGCCAATTCAGCTGATACAGGTTCAGTCTTAACTGGCTTCACGGTTGTTTTTGTGATAGTTGCCGTAGCTGGAACTTCAACAACTGGAGCTACAACCTTCGTATTCAAAGCAAACCAATAGGTTTGGCCATTTGGACTTTCTGGTCCATCCCATTGAATAAATTCGGTTGTGAAGGCTGTCCCTTCCTTAAAGACTCCAAGAGCAGCACCCTTGTACTGATATGCTGAAGAGGAAGTATCCCAAAGATGACCTACCTCTTCCTCACGGTTATAGTCTTCTGCATAAACATAGCCATAATCCTTGTTTTGAGTAACAGTTGATCCATTGATTTCAACATGTGTCCCATTGATGGCTTTTGCGCCTTCCCACCCGATAGGGTTGTGGTTTAGAGACGAGTAGGTCAAGGCTGCAGGTGTCTTTTCAGATGCCTTGAAAGCTACTTCTTGGCCGTCCTCATTGTAGTAGTAGGTATCTGTAACCAGGAAGTTCATGTAGTCCGCGGCTCCACCTGTTCCATCATTTCGAGCTACTACAAAGCCTTCTGTTGGATCATTCAAGACATAGACATCGTTTAGGCCCGTTTTACCTTGGTTTACAATTTGAAATTTTCGATGGATACGAGAAATATTGTGTTGTTTCCCATCCTCTGTTGTGACTGTTAAGCCGTTTAACCCAGTATAATCAATTTCTGTTGTCCAACCATTGCCCACATCTTTGTATTTCAAGACTTTGGTTGAGTCTAGAACACGAGTATAGCCTGATGTTCCATTTGATGAAGCGATGTAATCTTTGGTAGTTACCTGCGCTCCTGAAGCAGAGGACTCTACTGTTGCTTCAGGATTAGCTGTTGCAAGACTTAGAGCCTGTAAGACAACCTCTTTTGTGAACCCTTCCGTACTTGTTTTAGATTGAAGTTCATTGTATTTCTTCTGCCATTCAGCCTGGTTCTGCTTAGCTTTATCAAAGGCCGTTTGGTTTTGTTTGGCAATTTTATTGGCTTCATCTACTGAAGAAACTTCCTGTGTTTTAGAAGTTAAAAGTACACCAGATTTTTTCAAATCTGCTGACTTACGATCAGCATCTTGATTGACTTGATCACTAGCATTCTTCTTCTCTGTGTAGGCAGCCATCAGGGCTTTGTTAAGCTCCACTTTGCCTTTTGCAGTCGCAATAGCCTGGTCATTTTGTTTCTTCAATGCTTCTACTTCTGCGACTGAAGAGACCGTACGTGTAACGACTTTAACGTCAACCTTTTCTTTCTTCAACTGTTCAGATGCGCTTTCTACCGCTTTGTTTAGAGCAGTAGCTTGTTCAACAGTAGCATCATACTTAGCTTTTTCACCAAGGTAGTTTGTTACTGCTTTCTTATTTTCTGACAAAACTTGTTTAGCTGTTGAAGCAGCTTGCTTGTTTTGGGTTGCTGTTCCATCTGTAGCGGTCGAACCGTCATTCGTCACTGTGACAGTTGTTGACCCTTCGTGCTTGGCTTTTTCATCAGCTACAAATTGATTGTTAGCGTGAATAGCTTCCTGCGCTTCCTTGAAGGCTTCGTTGTTTTGAACTTGTTTTGTAGTTGTGGCTTCAAGTTCCTGAACTTGTTTATCCTGATCTTGTTTAATCTCAGACTTAGACTGTTCAAGTTTTGGAGCAGTGGTATCTGTTCCCTTATCAACACTTGATGTTTCAGATACAACTACTCCAGCTTTTTTGGCATTGTCAGCAGCCTTTGTGACTGCTCCATTATCAATCGCTACAGACTGGCTTCCTGTTGTTTTGCCAGCTTGTTTAGCGTATGCGTTGTTGTCGTTTTTAGTTTCAGGCTGTACTGCTTCATCCGCCAATACAGAACCTGCAGAGAAGGCTACAATACCTGCAACTGCAATTCCTGATACTAAGCCTTTAGCCCATTTTTTCTTACGGAAATATCCGTGTCCTTGTGTTTTTTCTGTCATTTAATTGTTTCCCTTTCCATTTCACCTTAAAACATTTTCTTCTTGTAGACGTAGCTGACTGCCGTCAACAACATAGCCCCAATAGCACCCAGAATGCTTTCTGCCGTTCCTGTGTTTGGAAGTGTTTTTAACTTCCCATCTTTATCAGTAACAGAGATAGTCTTATCTTCATTGACAGTACCTCCGACCTCTTCAGGAGCAACCACTGAACCATCTGAAAGAACTACGTTTCCGCCTTGGGTGCTAACAATTGACGCACCTGTATTTGTTTCAACAGGATCTTTTGTCACATCATGAACTACTTGACCTGTTGAGGTTGAAGTGGTTCCAATTTGTGACTTCCCTTGCTCATTTGCCTCATCAGTTGTTTTTGGCTTTTCATCCGGAACACCATCGAGACTACCTGCATTATCCTTGTCCTGTGGCTTGTCTGAAGGTGCTGGTTTATCAGTTGTCACTCCGTCAAGACTTCCTGCGTTGTCTTTGTCTTGTGGTTTATCTGATGGTGTTGGTACACCATCGAGACTACCTGCATTATCCTTGTCTTGCGCCTTATCTGAAGGTGCTGGTTTATCAGCTGGCACTCCGTCAAGACTTCCTGCGTTATTCTTGTCTGAGGGAGCTGTTGGATCAACTGGAGTAACTGAAGGCTCTGTTGGCTGAACTGCTGGAGCCTCTGTTTCTGTTGAAGCGCTTGGTGCTGTTGGCGTAACGACTTCTGTTGTTGGAGCAGAAGAATCAATTGGTGCAAGTTCATCAGCTGATACAAATCCAGCTTGTGCTAGTGCGATTGTTGATAGTGCGAGTGTAGCTAATACTTGTTTCTTGTTCATTGTGATTTTTCCTTTTCTAATTTTTAAGATAATTTGATTCTTTTGGTTCTGTTTCTACAACAAATCCATATTTTGAAGAATCAGAAGCTTTTACATCAAAAGTTAATCTAACGCTAGATGTTTTATCCCCTCTTTTGACAGACAGGATATAGGAAACCGTATATCTTTGAGTTTCTGAATCATAATTCAATTTCTCTAAAATAACGGACTGTAAAATTCCTTCTTTCGGTTTGGTAAATTTTGCATCACCTTCAGAAAGAAAATCTACTAGGTTTTCTTTTTTGCCCGAGTAATAAGAAGGTAAGAAATAACGGCTAAATACATCAACTTCATTTTTCGTTGAAATGATAAGTTGAGTATTTTTTTGTTCCTGGTATAAGAAATTTACTTTTTCGGACTGGCTTGATAGTTGAGCGAAAGCAAAAAATACGCAAATGATATTTATTACTGACAACACTCCCAAAGCACCTAAAAATAGATAAATTTTCTTCAGGGAAACTGACTGCTTTTGAGCAATAGGAGGAGCAACAGTTATTTGACCTCCTGCTTTTAGATCATGTGATGGACGATTTGGTTGTGAAAGAACCGCCGTCTCACCTTCAGCTGGGAAAAGGGGAAGAGAAGAATCAGACAACCCCATACTTTGTTTATATACAGGATAAATCTGGTTCTCAAAATACTCCCTTTTTTCTTGATAGCTGTAATTTGCAAATTCAGAGCGAGTAAGTATCGCTTGAATGAGGGGAAGCAGGAGATTTTCATAGTCTTCAGTAATCAGAAATGGACTAGCATAAACCTCCCCTTCTGTCACCACGCTTTTCCCTTCCAGATGGGCGATTGCCACTTTTTTCAGCTGAAACTGACCATACATCTGTTTCAACTCTCTAAATAACAACTCGGCCTGTTGAAATGTTAGGTAGGGTAAACTTTTTGAAATTGGCTGAGAAAAATCAGAAAGATGATCCAATCCCTCAATGATATCAAGTAATTCACTATCATCTTCTGGACCTCTTCCATCTTCCCAGGAGATTTCTAAAAATAGATCATCTGTAATCGTACAGCAACCTTTATTAAAGAGTGAAAAAGCCATAAATCACCACCCCTTAACTTTTCACGAAATCAAAAATCCATTCAATAATACTTGGTCCCGCTGAAACACCAATAATTGCAATTGCAATAGACACCCAATTTTTTTTCATTGAGGCTTTTAACTCCCGTCCACCAAACGCATAAATGAGCGAAGTGACAACGGCAGCTAGACCAAATAGCGCAACACTGACTAGCTGAACTTTTGTAATTCCTTGTCTTGCCAAGTTATCCGACTTAGCAAATGGATCGTCCGCATAGACTGTAGATCCTGTTAGGAATAGGGAAAGGCTCAATAAAAACATCTGTGATTTTGTTTTTACTTGCTGAAGTTGTCTTGTCAAATAGTTTTTCATAGAAATCCTCCTTTGTTTTTTTGACAACGTTAGTATAATAGATAATTGAAAAAAATTTTTTAAAGGGACAATCATTTTTTTAAGGTGAGTTTTAAGAAAATAATGCTTCACCAAATGACGTCTTTTCAGCTTCAACATCGAATAATATTTCTCTTTTATCTTCACGGTGATGCTCATCTGGCGCATCACCTTCTACCCAAAGATGAAAATGATACTCTTGATTGTGATCAGATAAGTTCAGATACTCTTTAGAAATTAAAGGAAGCACCTTATGTTTAATCACTCTTTCCAGAGGTCTTGCACCATCCTTTATATTGGTTCCTACATCCAATAAATAAGTAACCAAACTTTCTTCATAAGAGAGAGTCAACTTTTTATTCTTCATTCTTTCTTGAATTTCTGATAGCTGTTTGACAATAATTTCCTTATTCACTTCCTCGTCTAACATGTTGAAAATCAATTTATATTCAATTCGATTGAGAAATTCTGGTCGGAATTTAGTTTCCAACTCCAACGTCATGCTCTTTTCAAACTGAACTTTATCCCTATCTGTTAATTTTTTAAAATTCCCTTTCAATTCATACTGCTTGATAATTTTTTCAGCACCAATATTCGTAGTAATAATAATGATTGTATTCTTAAAGCTCACTTGCCTTCCAGTTGAATCAGTCAAGCGCCCTGCATCAAGCACTTGCAAAAATAAATCTACAACTTCGGAATGTGCTTTCTCCACCTCATCTATCAGAATAACGCTATAAGGTTTTTGTTTAACTTTCTCAGTCAATTGTCCTTTCGTTCTAGTTTGACGATCGCCAATCAGCTTTGTGATATCTCCCTTTTGTTTATACTCAGACATATCAAAACGAATGATTGCCTCCTCATCATCAAACATCCCCTCTGCTAGTGCCAAGGCAAGCTCTGTTTTTCCAACCCCAGAAGTTCCTAGAAACATAAAGGAGGATAGAGGCTTTCTTTGATCCTGTAAACCAGCTTGTGCAACAGTTATAGCATCCACAACAGCCTCTACAGCCTCATCTTGGCCTTTAACACGTCGTGACAGCTTTTCTTTTAAACCATCAAGTCTTTCCTTGTTACCTTTCAAAATCGTCGTGACAGGAATACCTGTTTTATTTTTCAGCACCTCTGCAATTTCTTGTTTCCCGACATGGGCTAATCCATTTGTAGAACAAATTGTCGCTGCTTCATCTATTAAGTCAAAGGCTTTATCAGGTAAAAATTGATCAGGTATGTAGCGGACGGATAGAAGTACAGCTTGTTTTACAGCATCAGAACTAATAGATACTTGGTGAAAGTTTTCATAACTAGTTTTAGCTTGTTCAAGAATTTCAATCGCTTGAATAGTTGTTGGCTCATCAACCATAATCGGCTGCATTCTTCGCTCTAGCGCTCGATCCTGTTCGACATACTCATGAAATTCATCTAAAGTAGTTGCGCCAATCAATTGCATCTCCCCACGTGACAAAACTGGCTTAATAATATTTCCAGCATCCAGAGCGCCTTTATCTGAACCACCAGCTCCAACAATCGTATGAATTTCATCAATAAAGAGAAGATTTTCTCCTTTGGTTTCTACCATCTCCTCAATAATTTTTTTAAACTTAACAATAAATCCTCCATCTTCATCTGACATTAAACTAGATAATTCCAGAGAACGTACGGTCAAGTTTTTTAATTTTGGAGATACCTGATTTCGTAAAATGGCTAAAGCAAATCCTTCAACAATAGCTGTTTTACCAACCCCAGCTTCTCCTACCAAAATTGGATTGTTCTTGGTTCTCCTGAGAAGAGAGGTTTGAACAGCTTCTACTTCTTTATCACGTCCGTACACCTGATAATCTTCTGCTTTTTTGGAAACTTTTTCCGTCAGATTATCTGTATAACGATCTAAATAGGGCGTTTTTTTCTTTTCTTCAGTAGTCACACTTAATCACCTCTTTCTTTTACTTCCTTGATTTGAAGAGTGAGCTTGTCTTTTATTGCATCCACAAATTCTCGTGGATTGATTGTCCCTTCTCCTATCTGAGATAGAAACATTTCCCAGCCTCCCGTTGTCTCTGGATCAGAAAACTCATTGTCATAGAGATAATTGATCAGTAGAAAGGCCTTGTTGGTAGGAGTTAGTTGACCTGTTTTTTTATCTTTGACAACATAGCCCTTGCTCTGAATTTTTTTAATGATTTCTCCTCTAGTGGCCTGTGTTCCCAAGCCATATTTAGGAAATATTTGGCCAATCAATTGGCTCTCAGTTAATCTTTTAGGTGGTTTTGTTTCACCCCCTACAATCTGGACTTGTGTCTCAATTCTATCTCCTACTTGATAATCAGGAACTTCAACAGAACCTCGTACCTTTCGAGAACTCCATTCAGCCCACCCTAATTTATGAAGTGTTCTACCTTTTGTTTTAAAAACAAGACCATTATTCTTTACTTCAATTGTTTTGGTCGAATAATAACAATCATCTGCAAACATCAAGATTGCCTGCTTCACAACCGCTTCATAAATCAGTCGTTGGTCAGTCTTTAAATTTGAAAGGTTTGGAATTCTTTCAGTCGGAATCAAGGCTGAGTGGCTCGTACCAGATACTTTTTCATCATTGACATAATCTTCCCTAGGCTCCAAAAACGCTGGCTGAAAATGACAATTAATAGCCTTTTGATAGGCAGATAGATTTTCTTTTAAATCGTCAAATTCAAAACGACTGATATATTCTGAGGTCGGTCGTGGATAGGAGAGAAAACCTTCCAGATATAGTCCCTCAACAATACTCTCTGTTTTATCTGAGTCAAATTTCCAGGCACTTGCCGCAAAACTTTGTAATTCTGACAAGGTAAATAGCTGCGGAGCGGATTTCTGATGATTTTCTACCTCAACTGAAGAAATAACAGAGGTGGTTGATAACCCCCTTGAAGAGGCTAAAATAGCCTCACTATCCTTAGTTTTGTCTTTTGTTGTGAAGAATACCCCATTTTTCTTATCCTCCAGCTGAAGCTTCCAATATTTTTCTGGAGTAAAGTTACGAATCGCTAAATCATTTTCACAGACTAGTCTAATTGCAGGTGTCTGAACTCGACCAACCGATAGATGGCTACCTTTTGTTCGAGGGAGTTGTCCTCTTGCTTGAAGATCAATCGTTGCAAGAGGTGATAAGTTCATTCCTACCAACCAATCACTTTGTGCACGTGCTTCAGCTTCCAAATAGTAATTATAGGTTTCTGAAGGTTCCTTCAATTCCTGAAAAGCTTTTTGAAGAGCTTTCTTTGTCATGGAGCTTGCCCAAAGACGTTTCCAAATTTTCTCCTTCCCCCCCGGTATGTGCGATAAAATAGAGTACGCAATCCGTTCTCCTTCTCTATCAGCATCCGTCCCAATAATCACTTGATCCGCTGTTACCACTTCATCATAGATTCTCTTGAATTTTTCTCTTGAATTCTTGTCCTCTTTGAGATGTTGCTTAAATGAAACATTTGTCAGAGGTAATTTATCAAGTGACCAGTTGTCTGGTTCACTGTATTCAAATAAGTGCCCTTCAGCAGCTACCACATGAACTTCAGCTGGAAAATAGGGTGATTGCCTGATAACATAGACACCTTTCTTTTTACTAAATTGTCCCAAAGCTGTAGCGTAAGCTTCTGCCTGTTTCTCTTTTTCAGCCAGAATAACTATAACCATATCATTCTCCTTCTACTTCATTTTCTGTCATTGTAAGCTATAATTAAAAAATATTTTGTAAAGGGACATTGACACAGAGTAGAACAAGTTCATATCAAAGAACAACACAAAAAGTTATATAACTTTTTACACAAAAAAGAGGCTCACAAAGAGCACTCTTTCTATACTTTAAGCCCCTTCTTTGGGCTTTGGATAAAATTTTGATTTTGTCCCACCTGTCTATTCAACTGATAGGGCTTTGTATATTGTTCAACACTTTTTACAATATTAGATACTGTTCCATGAATCCGTTTCATAGATTGCGCTAGTTGTTGATCATCAAGAGAGGTCAAATTATCAGTCCAAATTGCCATATAGCGAATGGCTTTTTCAGAGGTATCTAACCCAAAATGGTTAGAAACGAGATAACTTGTCATCTCAGCTTCAAGTTCTCTACGATCTTTTGAGACATCTTCCTTATACGAGTTAGCAAATTTAGGGTTATGTAGACTAGCATGCGCCAACTCGTGAATAGTAGTTGCAACGACTTCTCCAGGAGTATTATCTGGATTCAAAAGTATCTTTTGTTCATCTGGATAAAAAGATCCTTTCGCACTTCTCAACTCTTTTGCATCGTCTTGATAGATTGTTACCCCAATACCCTTAGCATAGTCTGAAAGTCCTTCAAGTACCTCTTTTGTACGAATATGATCCATATTGAAGTCATAGTGACGATTTGGCATCGCTTTGGGATAAAATTCAGGTTTCAAGGTTGTTTGAGACAACTCAAATACCTTATACGTAGCGAATTTAGCTAAGCCTGTATTTGAATCTCTTTCTTGGAAGAAGCGAGATTTCAATTTTCCTTCTTTCTTTAACGCCTTTTCTTCAGGTGTCGCTTCAGAAAGTCTTTTATATTTTGGATTGCCTTTTCCATTTTTTACCTGGTTCCCATTTTCATCCAATACAGGAATCATTTCAACCATCATAGGTCTAAACAAGGTAATATGTGATTTTTCTCCTGTCTTAACCGAAAGATTGTTATGGATAACTTCTCTTGTTCGACCTGTTTTTTTATTGGTATAGGTATTTCTAGTTTCAAATACCTGATCTGAAGTAATCCCAAGAACGTCCCCCATCGATTGCCATTGATTATAGGTTGCGACTGCACTCGCTCCTGGCCACTGTTCCTGAATCAAAGCGACATTTCTAGGTGAGAGCTCTGGAAACTTACTCATAAAATTCAGATACTCTTCTAACCGTTCTGGTGTTTCTGTGTACTCTCTCACTTTTTGAAAAGCAACTTCACTCAATTCATGAGGTGTTAAAGTCGCATAATCAATACTACTTGAGTTTACTTCAGGGATCTCCAAATCCGAAATAGGTTCCTCTTTCAGGATCTCCTCTACACGCTGAAGCAAATTAGTTTTAGTTTCTTGCTTAGAAGATTGAAAAGCTACCGTTTCTCTTGTATCAGGAGTTTGACCTGCTACTTCTTCAGTCAATCGAGTCGATTCATTTGCTTCCTGGGAAATTTCCTTATTCACCTCTCTATTTTCCAGCTGAGAAAGAATTTCTTCATCCATCGATGCTAGTTCAGATTGACCGTTGAGTCGACGATATCCTAATCCTAGCATTTGTGAAATTGGTGTAGTCTCATCTCCAATATCATATCGAATTCCCTCTTTGATCACTTCACCACCTGGAGCATAGACATCAAACTTAATTTTGGTAGGAGGGATATAGCCTTCAGTATTGCCTGCTGTTACTTGTTTCATTCCTTCTTGATGAATTGGATAAAAGTCCTGATTGGCCTTATATAGCTCCCTAGCGAAATCTTGATAAGATATCAGATCTGTCTCTTTAAATGGCAATCTAGGGCCTTCTGGGCGTTCCTCAGACCATTGAAGGCGTACATGGTAGTTTTCCTTATAGATATGATCTTGTATCCATTCTTTATAAAAATCTGAATTTGTATCTAGGAGATGATCTTCACCAGCTGCAGCAACAATCTGATCAAATTTATCATTATGCTGCTTCGCATAGTCAAGATACTGATTCCAGGCTTGATGAAATTCTTCTGGAGTTCTTGAGAGGTCACTTGGAACACTTAAATTATAGACAGTATCTAAGACTTGAGTAAACTTATTCGCATCAAGTAGGGAGTTATTCAGTGTATTCTCTGGAGCTGGTGGTTCAGGTTCTTCAGAAACCTCCTCATACTGCTTATTTTTTAAGATAGATAACATTTCCTCGCCACCATCTTTAACATATTCCTCATTAATCGATAGCTGTTCAATCTGGCCATCACGTTCACGGAATACGCCAAGAATAGGTGTTTTATCTACCGTCTCCAGTTCCTTGGTAAGTTTTGTCCGAGACTTAAAAACTGATATTGGAATATAGTTTTCTTCCTCTAACTCTTTGAATAACAAGATAATATCTTTATCATCAGACTTTATAAGACTATCAAAACGTCCATCATATCGCCTAAGATCAGTTAAATCATCAAAATAGAAAGATGTACTTTCTGTTGCTACTGAAAGATCTGATAAGACCTTTAGTTTGTCAAAAGCTGCATCATTATTAGCCAATAAAATATTATCAAAATGCCCATTTCCTTCTGCAAAATCATGTAAAGTTTTCTCGGGTGTCTGCCCTAATGCAATTGGTTTAATTCCTGTTAGGTGCATGAAGTGCTTTTCTTCAAAATGAACTTGTACAGTCTTATCAGGGGTAACATAATAAATCTTTGAGTTGGCCAACTCATCCAAATAATACTGTGCTGCATTTTGCAAAGCTAGTCGACGGATTGGACGATTCAATTTAGTTAATTCATCTAAGGAAATAGAGTGATAGTAGCCATCGTTACTTGACTGAAACTCTTCATTTATGGTAAAATAAAGTAAATGAGAGGATGTCGTAGGACGACTGGTAACAGAGCGTTCAAAGGTGCCAGCTTTTGGTACGGGTGTGGGACTGCCTTCAGCTTCGGGCTGTAAAGACCCCAGACTACCACTGGTCCTCTCGTTTTTTTGTTGCTCAAAAATCATATCTAGCTCTTGAGATTTCTCAGGGGCTTTTTCTTTTTCTTCTGAAGCCTCTATTATCTTAATGGGCTGAGTATCAAGACGTGACATCAGGTTATCCAACAATTCACGGTTTAAAACCACTTCTCCCTCTTGTTCTTCCAGATAGTGGTACAGCGTATTTGGTGTTGTCACAAAACCATAGGTAAAGTCTCTTTTACCCGATTCAATCAATGGATACTCCAACATTCGCTCAATCGATTGTGATAGATTATCAAGAGTTCTTTCATCATAATAGACGCCAAAACTGTCACTTGAAAGGCTTTCTATCTGCTTGTTGGTATTGTAGGCTGCAATTGCAAGCTCACCAATAAATCGGGTTGAAATATCTACTCCCAAAGTTCTCTGATGAGGTTTCAATGCTTGATACAAGGAATCTTGCTCAGGAGTCCCTTTTTTCTTGTATAAATCAGTCGTTTGATCATCAAGAGAGGTCAAAAGTGAATGGATAGGAGACAACACTTCCATTCGTTTAGCGTTGAGGTATTTAGTAGGATGGCTATTTCCTAACTTCGCAAAGACATCATATAGATAGAAATCTGGGGCAAATTCAATTGATAATTCTCCAGATTGAATCCGATTATTTAAACTCTTTGTTAATGCTTCGTTTTCCTGTTTTACCTCTTCATAGCTCATCAATCTCACAGCATTCTCCTCTGTATTGACAATAGATTCTTGATTTTCTGGAGTTTGTTTTTCTTCAACCATCTCATCTATACTAGTCGGATCAATGACGACTGTTTTTTTATTTTCTATCGAAAACGTGAGATTGTCCCAATTTTTTTCTAACCACCCTGCTTCGCCTTGATTTTTTTCAATAGGCTCTGGTTGTGGTGAAATTGATTTTTCCTGATTCGAGGGCGTTAATCCTACATTTTCTTGCCTTTGTTTGGCAAGTAATTCGTCCACCTTCAGTCTTTCCTCATCTGTTTTCGGATGATACTTGGTTTGTGAAGATAATTGAAACTTTCCTTCCTCAGTCAACTCCAGAGCAACTCTTCGTAAGCCTTTTACAAAATACGTATTTGGTTGTTTTTGCCACTGATTCACTAAGCCCTCATCAATTAAGGCTTGAGTTGCTGGCTGAATGCTCGTTTTACCCATTTGTTCAGATATAGCCTCAAGTCTAGTCAACTCTTCTTGATAGCGTTTGAGAGTAGCTTTGGTAAAGAACGACTCCCCACGCTTAGCTTTTTCTAACTCTTCACGGATTCTAGGTATATTTTGAACACTCATCTCCAGACCACTTCCCTGACGATTCAACCCCATTTCTTTCAAATGTTGTTGATGCTCCAGGCGCTCTACTCGCTCTTCCTGTTGCCTAATTTCATCCATCTTTGAGAAAACTTGATCTTCTATTTGTTCTTGCTTCTTCTTAAAGTTAGCGCCGCCTCGCTTATCATTTATGGGTTGCCCATTTGTTAGCGCTTGGTGGGAATACGCTCTTGAAATAGCCTCATCTTGTTCACCTTTAAGTCGTTCCAATTTTCGACGTGCCTGGGCAAGACGACTGTTATCAGATTTTTCTTCCTGTTGATTCTTTAGAACATCATTCCAGTCCGTTTTATCTTGTCCTGGTCTTAGTCCTGGTAGATCCGAATTGATAACAGCTCCTTTTGCTTCCAATTCTTGAATAAATGTTCTACCTGCTTTATCATTATCTAAAGCTAGGGTGATTAAATCCGCATTTTTCCCATCTTCAAAAAAGTGATGATCAATAGCCACTTGAAGTCCGTCTGCCATTTGTTCAGGTGTCCATCTTAGTGGTTGTCCTGAAATTTCAGCTTGAATTTGAGATAGATGACGGCCAATAGTCGATTCTTTCAAACCATCCATAGAAACTAATCTGACGTCCTGAAGACTATCCTTGTGCAATTCATAGTAGGACATTAAATCAATTGGACTCTCAGTAAAAATCAATCGTTTTGGACTGCCAATATCGACATGAATACCTGTCATAGGATCGGAGTTTTTCATAATCACTTTAGCATATCCATGTTTTGGCCACTTCTCCCAATTCTCCTGGATTCCTTGTAAAGAGGCTCCAACAACTTCACCTGAAGAAGAAAGGGATTTGAATACAATAACTGGCTCAATCGTATTTGTCGTAACTCCAGCAGTGCCTTCCGCAAAGTAGTCAAGTTTGGCGTTAGCTTGAGCTAAAACACCCTGTTCCAAAAAATAATCAATCGTTTCATCTGATAGACCACGTTGATTTTGTAAGTAGTCTCGTCCAGCTGATAACGGCTTCTCGTATTTCTCAAGATAGTATTTAAAATCTTCTTGAGGTCTTTCAACCATTTGAAATTCTTTAAATTTTCCATCGTTTAAAAAATCTACAGCTTGGTTAAATCCTACTTCCTTTATTGTCTCAACCAAAGAAATCACACCTCCACCTGTGTTTCTAGAAAACCATTTCCATAAATTTTTATCAGGTGAAATAACTAGGCTATCATGTTCTTTCCATCGATAGTCTCGTCCGGATCGAACCAGCTCCATCTGGAGCTCGTTTGCAACATCCAAAATATCTCTAGAACGTGCAAATTCAACACGTTCTCTACGAGTTTTCCCACGTCTTGATTCTTGTTCTGTCATATAAAATCTCCTTAAAATCCTTCATACTGTGGTTTATACGGCTCTTTCTCTGCTTGTAGAAACGTTTCTGGATCTAAGTGAACCAATTCCCCTACTGAAAAAGATTCAAATAGCTCAGAATTTTCCTTAAAATCTAGAACCATTTCTAAATCAGAATTTCTTCCTTGACCCTCAAAATGCACTTGCTTGTTATCAGCATTCATTGCCGTAATTAACCATTCGGCTGAGAAATCAAAGTCTTCAACTGCAACATCTGGAAATAATAGCTTCATTTTTCTTCTCCTTTCTCTTTTTATCTTTCTATTCTATGCAATAACCAAAAAAACCCATTTAAAGGGACAATATAATTTCATTTTTCAGGATAATTTGCTCAAATAAATTAAAAAATAATAACAAAAGCCTTGACTAGTGCACTGAAATGCGGTATAATTAATGATGTAAGGAGGTAATGAAAATTGAGTAAAGCAGATTTTAACAAAATTCAAAAATTATTAAAGAGTGTAACAGCCTATAGAATTTCTAAAGCGACCGGAATTGGTGACACTACAATCAGTAGATGGGTCACAGGGAAAACACCAATCGAAAAAATGAGTTTAGAAAATGCTATCAAATTGACAAATTATGCGGAGGAGCTAGAAATGGAAAACGCAAAACAACTACTTGAAGCGATCAAAAACAATGATGTAGCATACGCTATAGTAAATGAAGATGGTGCAGTATATTGCAATCTTGGGACAAGTAACATCATGGATATTTATGGTATTGATGGCGAAGATGGCCATTTCTACGGTGTTTATGGTGACGCAGTTGGTGGTCAGCTTGATAGTCGCAACGTCCCTGATGACGTTATTTTGAAAGCTATTAAACTAATGCTAGGTTTGGGTGAGCCTGTAAAACGTTCAGAATTGTCTATGGGGCCAGATTTCAAACAGACATTTGTAGATGGATATTTTGAGGTGGTTGAATTGATGAAACAGTCTGGTCTTCTGCAGGATCAAGAAGAAAATGAGAAAGTCAAGGAATGGATTGAATCTCACAAGGGCGTTGTAGGTTCAAGAGTTAAACACCCATCGTTTGGAACTGGTGAAGTAACAGAAATCAAAGGCAACACTATCACCATTGATTTTGTAGACCAAGGGAAAAAATCTCTAGCACTTGAGGCAGTCGTAGAAAGCAACCTTTTAGAATTTTAATCAACCAGCTTAAATGCTGGTTTTTTCATTCAATAATCTTACTTTTTTAAACACTTTTAAATAAAAAGTTTAAATCTCTTTGAGTTTTTTGTTGACAAACTATCTTATATGATATATAATATACTTGTAAGATAAATAAAGGAGAAATAAAAATGGAAATCAACAACGACATCAAAGACTTAATTTTGGAATATGTAGGACGATACTTCAGATATGAAAATGATTTCTATAAGCTACCAGGTATCAAGTTCACTGATGCCAACTGGCAGAGATTCAAGAGTGGTGAGACCTCTATCGAGAAGATGGGCGCTGCAAGAGTAAATGCTATGCTTGATCACTTATTTGAAGACTTTGAATTGGCTATGATTGGCAAGGCTCAAACTCACTATTATTTCAGCAATTCACTTAAAATGAATATGACATTCTACGCTTACTATGACCAATTCAAGAAGCAACAACTTATTAAATGGATTGAGAATAGCCGTGAAGACGTTATCGGTGGTGCAGGTCGCATGTATACTGCTGATGGGAACTGGATATGTAGCGCTTATTTGAAAGTAGCCTTGGAGAGTAGCGATTTAGGAGATGGGTCATATATGCTTCAAATGCGATTCAAGAACTATTCTCGTGATCCAAGACCAATTCCAGCCGGTCGTCAAAATCGTCTTGAATGGATTGAGAAGAATTTGGAGAATATTCGATGAGAGAGAATATAATCGGGCAATGGTTCAATCGTCTCGTTGCCATAGAAGATGACGGGACGAGGTCTTCTAAAGGAGATATCAAATGGCTCTGTCAATGTGATTGTGGAAATCTATATCATGCGCTCGGATATAGATTGAAAAACGGTCTAACCAAACGTACAGCAAAAGCCGTGATTTTTCACGGCTTTTATTTGGCTCTAAACACCTCCCTTTATATACTTTGCCCTTTTTCTTCAAGGTCTTGTCTCTCATCACTTCTCTCACGTTCCATGAGGGCTTTTTTATTTGCACGTTGAGCCCTTTGAAGAGAGTTTGTCAAATTTCTCATAAAATCTGTATTGATGATTGCTTTACCTTGGGATTGTTGGACGTTTTTTCTTTGCAGGTTCTTCCTTCCTTGCATTTTATGTGAAACAGCTTGAGCTAGCTGACTTTTCTGATTACTTTCCTCCTCCGGCAATAATTTTTGGTAGAGTGATTTGAGCTCAGAAAATCCTTTCGCATTCGCCTGTTTTAATTTTTGAATAGTCGCTTGATCAGTCGTTTGTGAAATTTCCTTATTTCGACTGTAAATCTGATGTTTCAGCTGAAAAATTGAGATATGGGTCTGTAGCTCTTCTATATAGCTGTCTTTCGTAACAGGATAGCCCTTTAGAATAGTCAGCACTCCTTCATCTTGAAGAGGTTGAACTGCCGCTAATTCTCCCTTCAAACGTTTGATAGGTGCTTGAATTGCTAATGAATCAGCCTTTTCTACTGAAAAGGAAACACTATCTTCAAACTGGTTAGCAAGAGATTGTTTTAGAGATTGGTCTGCTTCACCTAGTTTATAATTTGGAGTCAGTTGCAATTCAGTCAGCTTCAGTCTTTGAAGAATCTCCTTCTTTTTTAATTCAACAAATGGCTTATCAGTTTCAAGTGGTTGAATTTGATCAAAAAGAGTTTTACGAACTAATAAACTACTCTGTTTTTCCTCCAATAAACTCAATTTTAAAGCATAGCGAAATGTTCCTAACTCCTGTCGCTCTTTTAATGAGCGATCACTTTTCTTTTTAGCTGCTTCTACAAGATCTTTCAAATCAGCTGAAGAAAATAGTGATAAGTCCCTTAAACTAAGTTGCTTCTGTAGTAAGTCTTCTTTCATCTGACTCACATCATAAACTAATTCCGTAACATATTCAGGACGTCCCAAACCTGTTCCATGTTTGTCATAAGCAGCATAGACTGGTTTTGTGATTTCAAGAGGTTTCCCCCCATCTTTTAGATCATAACCCAGTTTTTTCCAGGCATCTAGTGTTTTGATAACACTTGCGTTAGGATCCTGGGCTAAAATTAATTTTTGATTCTTTACTGAGAAATTGGCCAAATTTTTTTCCAGCCGAACGTCAGCTATTTCAGGAGCATTCTCACGAAATAGGTGCAAGATCTTATTTGCTAGTCGTTCTCTCAATTCCTTCTCTCGACTCGCTATTAATTGCTGCAGATGATAGCCTGCAGCCTCCTGTTGTGTTTTCTCAAAACGACCATCAACTTTCCGAATCTTTTCGTAGGTTGATTTTTTTTCAGCTGAATAAGCTCCTCTATAAGTTTCTAGGAAGTCCTTTGTTTCTTTCAGAAATTCTTGATATAGCTCTTTCCCATCATTTTCTAAATAGGAATCCAGATAGCGGTCGATGAAGAATTTGCTGACTGCAAAATCTCTTGCATTTGATCCATAACGCCATTTTTTATCCATTGGCAAATGGTTGTAAGCCTGCTCCAAAAAATTTTTTTCAGCCGAAGAACGAACCTTCTGATCTCTAAACACAGAATTGATCAACTCACTTCTGATATTTGCCAAGATTTGTTCTCGTCGAACAATCATTCCTCTAGTCTGTTCATTCAACAGACCATGAAAAACATCACTTTTAAAACGCTCAATGGTTTTCTGAGAAAAGTTACCTCTATATTCCATTCGTCCACGTGGCCGATAGAAAAATTTATCTCTTGCAGATTCAACTTCAGATAAACCAAAATGCACATGAATATTATCCGTGTTCAAGTGAATGTTAGCCCACCAAAATGATGAGTCGGATAATCCTTCTTTTTCAATCAATCTTGGCAATGCTTCACGTATGACCGACTTGATAGCTTGCTGATCAACTTTCCCAGTTTCCAGATCATATAATCCCTCCTTGGCCAAAAAATCATTATCAAAAGAGATAACACCCTGCCATAGAAGAGAGCCATTTTGATAAGCTTGCTCTAACTTACTTTTCAATTCAGTTACTTTGCTACGTTGCAAGTAATTGGCCTCTTTTGTAAAAATCGCTGTCATCTCTTCATTTTGATTTTCAGTAGCATAAGAACGATTCATATAATCGATGTACTCCTGGAAATTAAGTTTTGTTTCTGGAACTTCAGCTTGGATTTTTTGCAGTTCATCTTCAGTTAGAGACTCAATATTTTGTCTGTGCGTTTCTAAATTTAATTCATTATCAACCTCGACAGCTTCGTCTCTATTGGTGTAGTCTACAAACCCACTATTTGCTTCTGTATATTGCAGCATGAAGGTAATACTTGGACTAGAAGATACGTTCATTATTTTCCTCTCTTTGAATTAAAATAGTCCATTTTTTCTTAAAAGAGCATAGTCTTTTAATAACGGTTGTAATTCTTCAGGTTCAACTTGAAAATCATTGATCCACCGTCCTGATTGAGAAATATGTAATTCTTTTTGCTCTTCAATAAATTGCATGGGAATCAATAAGATATTTGGTTTTTCTAACTCTGAACCACTTTCTCGTTCTAAAAAGGCGACAATAAAATCTTGATTTCCTTTTGTCCTCAATTGCCAGTGATGGGAGTTCCCGTTTTTCCTTTTATACAATGAGCTGTATTTTACATCAATCGTTAGACCATCTAGCCAAAAATCATATACCGGATTATTTTTCTTGAAATACTTATTCGCATCCGTTGCATCTGGAACATACTTTTGAAAAAGCTCCTCGGCCATTCCCCCGAGCTTAGCTGTCCTAGAACCATACTGAATTTTATCTTGAATTTTAAGGCAGCCACTCTTTATTAATTTCAAATGAGCTATATGAGTTGGCAGCCCTGACTGTTTCACCGCTTCATGAAAATCTCCTGTTTCTAAATAGATTTCAACAATATCTACCATTTACTGTACCTCAATGAGAATGTTTGATAGTTTGACCACGTGCAATATCTTCTTGAATAATATCGTTGATTCGTGCCATCAATTCATGTTGTGTAGGATCCAATCGTGAATGAATAGATTCCAATTCTTGAACATCAAAATCATCTTTCGTAATAGCATGAAAGTTGGTTAGCGTTAGATAGAGAATTTGATCAAGTTGACGATGAATTGCCTTGTTATCATTTCCAGAATCAAAGGTATACCCCAAATTTTTTTCCAGCTGAGTCAGTCGCTCATAGAAATTTTTTCCTTCTCCTAATTCAATAAAAAGTTTATAAAAAACTTCAATCAAAGTGACAAGCGTTGCTGAATTATTTCGATACTGTTTCTGCAAAGCTGACGATTGTTTCAAGTAGGATTTTATTTCCTTAAATTTTTCATGTGTTTCTTCGCTAAAATATAAGCTAAGTCTTGGATTCATTTTTCCCTCCTCAAATTTTCTGAGATGATCCTGTCAAATAATTGATTTTATATCCTGGTTGAATATTAAAGATATACACATCAAATGAGATCTCATCATCTTCAATACTTTGTGCTTCCATACGAACTCCTCTAGCAACTAATTCCACATTTCTAAAGATGGGAGTTACTCGATAGCGAACATGATGGTTCGTATTTTTTATGTAGTTAGCAATTTTATTTTCATAGTAGACCATTGATGATTGTTCATCTTCAAAATTTGCATTTAAAGCACGTGTACCTGTAAATAAATTTTTAGCATTCGCATTTTCTCCACTTAATTGAAAACCGATTAAGTGAGAACGATTATATAAATAATCTTCTTTCCCGTTGAAAATTATTTTTTTATTTTTCCACCCTGTCGGTGTGACAGACGAAATAGATTCTCTGTCTTCTGTTGGCATCAATTCTTTTCCCAACATCGCTTCAGCAATTCCTACACGATTTAAAAAATCTAGATCAGAATATTTTTCCCAGCTGCCATTTTCTAAACTCAATTCGCTCTTTGTAAATTGTGATTTTTCATTGACGACAATCACCTGATTTTTTCCATCATACTCCTTCGATTTCAAATCATCATTTTTCAGAGTAGGATTCAAATTTGAGTCGGAATTTTTTTCTTCAGCTGAATCGGCTATGTTCAATTGATTCGGGATATCATTTTGTGTTAAGCCAGATTTGATAGCATTAAAATTGTTAGGTTGTACGATAAAGATTGCAAGAAAAATGAGAATGATGAACAGAGATTTATTCTTCTTCATTGTTAAACACCACCTGACCGTCGTTCAGCTTCAAGTGCAGATACATCATCCATAAAATGTAACCAATTTGTAGTTAGATCATTTACAATATCTTGTTTAACATTTAAAGCTGAAAGAGAAATTTCATTCTTCAACATCAAATCTAAAATCTGACTTTGTTGTTCTTTGATGACAGATAATGTTTCCGCAAATTGGTTATTGTACAAATTCAATCCGTCATTCATTACGATATTTTGAACTTGCGATAACATAAACTCATTAAAGCTTGGATAGTTATATTTTTTGGAAATATCTCGAAGTTGTTCAAACATATCATCAGGTATATTTCTGATTTTGATTTCTTTAGGCATCACTTTCCACCTCTCCTTCATACTCTAACCAACGTGAAATATGATCGCCAAAACGATTCATTTTTTTTTCAAATTCAGATAGTATCCTGGTCTGTTTTTTCATTTGTTCCAGAACATGGTCAGAAGCTAATTTCATATTTTCCAAATGAGCAACATATAAATCTTGAGCACGATTAAATTTTCCGTATTCAATTTTTTCACGACAGATTGAGAGCAGAAAATCATTAAATGACTTAGCTTTATTTTTTTCTGCGAGTGCTTTTAGATAATTAGTTTCATCATCAGTAAGCCCTCTAATCTCAATTCGATTTTGTTTTATATTTGCCATTATTTCAAATTTTCCTTTCTAAAAAACAGCGCCCTTCTTTTTTCTTTTGTCGAAGCAAAAGCCAAAAGAAGCAAAAAAGAAAACTTCAACCTCGCAACATCACGAACCGACACGGTTCTATTTTTGCGGTTTTTCAACACACTAACACACACAGAGGGACTAAGGTCCTTTTTAGGTGTGTTGTGTTAGAAAAGAGCATAAGGGAAACTGTCCCCACGAAGCGTGTGGAGTTGATAGTATCAACGTTTCCGGTACCGGTAATTTTCTCGGTTTCACCTACTTACACACACATGCTATACTTACCTTTACACACTTTATAGGTGTTATACTTACACTGTTTTTCCTTTTTACACACTTTTGCTTACACCGTTTTTGACTTCATTCGGAAGTTCAAAACTCAAAAATTAAGACTGATTTTCAGCTGGAAAGTTTCCTTCTTCACGCTTTTTCTTAGCTGCTAAACGTTGTTCTTTTTCCTCTTCTTTGATGAGATTTAATTCCATTTTTAACTCTTCAAAAATTGATTCATACGACTGATTTTTATTTTTCTTCAATTGAATTTGAACATAAATTTTACCAATTTGTTTTTGAAGATTCTCTTCTGCTTCTTTACGTTCCTGTTCCAAAACGGCAACTTTTTTCCTTGCCTCTTCTAGTTGATTATCAATTTTTGTTAAATCATTTTTAGCCATGATTACTTCTCCTTTTTCTAATTTCGTATTTCTTAATCCCTTAATTTATTTCCTGCAAAGCTGGCAATTTTTTCTTTTATAATTTGGAAGTTGCTCCACAAATCGCCATCTAGCTTTTTCAAATCAATCACATAAACTTCATGATCATTTTTCTTGATAGTTAATGTGAAAGAACGTTCATTAATTTTAATTTCCTGTAAAACGAGGTACATTGAAGAAAACATTTCTCCTTTATATCCTGGATTACTACGATAGGTTATTCCATATTCATCAATATCCAGCGCAACCCATTTTTGTTTTCTAAGCAAACCTTTTGTACTTGTGAATACAGTACGATGCTTTCTAACTGGTTGATTCTCCTTTGGTGCTAATTTAAGTTGTTCTTTCATTTTTCTGCCTTTCTTTTTTTGATTGATTCTAGTATAAAAGATAACTAAAAAAAATTTTTTAAAGGGACAACCATAAAAAACAAATCCCCTTAATTCAAAAATTAAGGAGATTTTTGACTACTATTTGTTGGTAAACACGAACTCGCCTTTCATAGAAAATGCACTCTTTTTACTTACATTAAATTGAATCAACTCGAAATAAAAATCATGTTTTTTCCCAAAAGGATATACACTAAACACTAAATGATACATTTCATCTACATCAGAAAATCCCTTTTTCAAAGGAGACTTAAAAGGAGCTTCAAAACCTTTCCATGTTACTCTATAATGAGAAAGACCTGTAAATCTTTTATAGTTCAAAAAACTTAATTCTACAATATCTTGATAATCCTTTTTTACTGCTCGCTGATTAATCGTAATCATTCGTTGGTTTGCATCACCTTCATCAGCATCCGTAAGAAGATTGATTTTAGGAGGTAACTCGTCTCTTAATTTTCGGATTCCAAGATAGTCCTTATTCAAGACATTTTTAAATAAATATCGTAGAAATAGTTTTGCTTGAAACCACTTCATAAACTGATAAATACCAATACTAAAAAGAAAAATTAAAATCCATAATTCAGATTCATTCTCTTGAAATGGAAAATCCAATGCTTTCGAAAAAATCCATAATAACACAAAATTTCTCATGAAGTAAAAAATAAATCTCTCAACTCCAAAACGCAACTTCAAAAAAGGACTAGCTAAGATAAATAAACTCATTAAAGACACTAAATAATTTGAACTAATTTCAAGTATTGCTGAAATTTCTTTAATCAGAACAGCACACGCTATCATTTCAAACACTAAATATTGCCATTTAAACAACTGACCAACCAGCCAATTCACTCCACAAATTGCAGATAATTTATATCCCAATTTATCAGTTTCTTTTACCATTTTAATTAAATTTTTCATTTTATTTTACCTTACTTTAATTCATTTCTACAGTTTCAATAGGGTTTGAAAATTCAAATGTCCCATCTTTAACTGCCTGTTTTTTCTTATCCAAAGACTCCAATTTAGCCTTCAACTTTTCAATGTTTTTATAGGCTGTTTCAATGGTTCTATTCTTCGTTTCGATGTTTGTATCCAGCGTAGCAATATTCTTTTGATTGGCTTCGAGATCATCACCTGTTAGATATTTTGCTTCTGCTTGAAGACTCGCTTTTCGTGAGTTATCATCTTCAATAGATTCCTTCAATTGAGAAATTGATGTTGTCAATTTTTGAGACTGTTCATTCTGGAAATTGATCTCTTTTTCGATTTCCTGAAGAGTAAATTCTTCTCTGGAGACAACTTCAATAGCTTTGATTTCAAGTTGAGGATTTTGAGGAGTTACAAAGAATTGTACAGTGTCCTCTTCTCCAGATTTCTTCTGAGAAACCTTTTTAGAATCACTGGATGGCGATGAAATATTCACATCAATTGAGCTAGAAGAGACTGTCTGATTCGTCACATCGATCGCAAATGCACCAAAATTTTTCGGAACTCCTTTAATAATAACTGATACTTTATTATCAATGATTGGCACAACGTCCATCTCTATTTTTGAGTCTTTATGTTGAGCATAGAGTTTCCATTTCAATCGTTTGGCATCGATGCCCCGATCTATCGAAGTCGTAGCATCTTTCGTCTCAAATTGTAAAACAATAATTCCAGTATCTGGTGAATATTCCTGGCTAACAAGTTTCATCTCACCACTGCCATTCGCAAAAATCTGCTTTGTTTTGAGTTGTTCTGAGGTATATGTTTGTCTTTGTGGCGAGAAAATTGCTCCCATCAAAAGGCTTAACCAGGTCAAAAATAACATTGAGAAAATAACTAATTTTCTCTTAATAATATTCTCTTGAAACCAAACTTTAGTCTTAATAAATGGCTTCAAAATTGGGCTAGATTTTATCTTTTCAATCCAGCGCTTGATTGTATCTATCATAGTGGATATATCCTTTCTACTTTATGTGAATTTTTGTTTTTAGAACAATACCTTATCTCTGATCTTCATGCTTCTTATATCCTTTCCAAATAAATGAAACCTTACTTTTCGGCCAAACACTTTTTAGTAACATTAAGAACGCTAATGGTAGCCTTTTCGTTTTGATTTCATTTCCAAAGTTATCACATATAGTTATCCTGAAGAGCGGTACGAACCAGATCGCAATCAAGAAAGTTCCAACCACGCCATGCGCAATAGCATTTAAAAATTGATACATACTACCTCCTTAGACATACTTCAATCTTTTAAAAGCTGTTTCGGCCCACTTACTTAGCTTTACCCTTTTAGTCATTTATGGCCTCCTGAATACTTTTCTCATCTGCTACAATCTTTTCCTCTGAATCTCTTGAAGCATATAGATATTTCTTTATTTTCCCCTTACGAATCTTGATAATAGTAGCAGCTTTTTCAACCTGGTATTTTTCTACCAACTTTTGACCTTCTTCTGTCTGAGTGTCAATGTAAAATGTAGGATAAGAGCCTTTATTGGCTGCATCTACAACTACACTTTTTCCAACCTGACAGTAAGGACAATCTTTTTTATAAAATACTAGGTTTACATTTTGATCAAGTACAGTATTCTGGTATTCCTTCTGAGTAAGGTGAGGATCGTAATCTAAGATAAAATGATCTTTATACACCCTATACCCTCCTAGAACTGCGAGACTCACAACTAAAATGACAAGAATAGCCCCTAGAGCTAACTTAACGTGTCTAAAAATCTCTCTCATCCTATTTCCTCCTCATCCATAAAATCAAATATGGAACCTTGAACATAATCAATCTTGGCCAATTCTTTTATTTCTGATTTCAAGTTAGTGAACGTTGTCATCACTTCTTGAAAAAGCAAAGGATCAAATTCCTCGGAATCCAATACACGGACAATTGGTAACATTGGATAATGATCTCTCAACTCCTCCTGCAGGTAATCTGAAATCATTTTATCATTCGAGATAACACTATCTATTCTAACAATCGCTGGAATACTAGAAATACTCTCCTCGTTTTGATAAAAAGTTAAAGCTACGTCCCCTGCAGAAACCGACTCAAATTTTAAGTTATCCGATGAAAGTTTAAAATAATAAGCCAATGGTTCTTGTCCAACTCCTGTTAGGTAGTATCCACGGATAATTTTGAATAACTCTGACATCGACCTGTCTCCTTCCTAACAAACTTTTAGAAGTCTAAACGGAGCTTGATACACATCTGGATAGTGAATCAATCTCTTTTTTCTTTGTTCAGGAAGTGGTTTTCGATAATGTTTTTGAAGATACTGAAATGCTAGTCCCAAAGTATCAAAAACTAAAACTTTATTCTCCCCATTACAAATATAGTCACCTGATTCAAAACTGAAAATTACGTACTTCATTCTTCTTCTCACTTTCTATTTTGGCCAATCATTGCCAACTGATCTGTCTCTAACTCAGCATCATATCCGTTTTCAAAACGAACTTGTTGACGAATCCCTATAAGTGAGAGAACTAAGAGAAATCCTCCTACAAATATAAGGCTAAATAATCCAACTAAAATCAAAATCATATCATTCCTCCATAGGTTATCTTATATACATCTATATCTTTGTAATAATCATAGATATAATGTAAAGGCAGTTTACGGGTTTTTAAAATTATCCAATATCAAGCTCAAATAGAGATAGTTGTTGTGTTTGTTTAAAGCCATCTTTAACCCTTTCTATCACTCGCTGAGTGAACTCAAAGCTTTCTTCAAAGAAAGCAGCAATATTGGCCATATAAGCCTCCTGACGCTCTTTCTTCACCTGAATAAGGGAAAGGAAGATTGCTTTGATAGAGGCTAATCTGATGCCTCCTCCACGGCCATGTTTGACTGTGAAGAAGATCTTTTGTTCTGTTTTGAGAACCTTCAATACCTTGTCTAATGACCGCTCAGGAATGTTCAACTTCTCTCGTATCTCTTTTTTCGTCGTCTGGATAAATGGATCCTCAGATTGATAGAAGCCTTCTAAATAGGCCATTACGTCTGTTTTCCATTCATGAAGATGACTATTCTTTCTGTCCGCACGTTTCTTCTTAAACTTGTACCAACGTTGCTTCACAAAGAGATCTGAAGCCTTTAGTTCCTGATTGACCCATGCTCTACATAAAGTCATTACATAGTCACGACTAGCAGCTTCATATTTTCCTGAATAGGCGCTTGTGATAATCTTATGATATTCGGCTGAAGAGAGTGGTTCGTCTAAACTTGCATTAAAGTTAGAAAGAACCTCCTCACACTCTTCCTGATTGATTCCTGAAGAGAAGTTGGCTAAAGCCAGCGTGAAAAGAACGTTGTTTCTTCCCATCAAGGCTTTTCCACCTTTGATATTCCCTTCTCTCATCAGTAATTGATACCAGGGTTCATCAATCTGTTTTACCCCTTCAGAGCCTGAAATAACTGTCAAATTGGACTTTTTACTTGGGAAAGGAAGGTCTGATTGCTTCATCGACCAATCTAACCACTCCTGGAACGAATAGGTATAGTCAGCTTCAAAAAATTCAACATTATCAGTTCGAGGAATCCGAGCAATTCCAAAATGGTTACAGGTCATATCTACTGGTAAAGTTTGAGCAAAGTAATTTCTCAAATTTTGAGAGATAGCTTTAGCCACCTTTACCACTCGAAATTGAGAATGAGCTGTAACATAGGCCGATTCTGATAGGACAAAATAGGCTTGAAATCCCTTATCAGATTTTAGAATCAACGTTGGCATAAAACCTAGCTCCAGAGAAGCGGTTAAAATATCTCCTGTCGTCATTTCTTCAGCTGAAGAGGTAATATCAAAGTCAATGTAGAATGTGTTAATCTGTCTAAGATTATCTTCAGAGTGGCCACGTGTAATCCGTCGACCAGCATCACTATAGCTTCCGTAGCAATATACGTTAGGAGTCCAGTGTGTAAATTGATCCTGGTTCTCCAGCAATGATTCGACAGAGGTTAAAACAACACCACGTGCCTTCACCATATTCGCTTTTGAACGATAAGCAAATACAGAGCCTCGTTTTCCTTCTTCAGCTGAAGAGATGAGCTGTAGATGGCTATTCTTAAATTTTTGAGTTCTTAATCCGTCTTTTGTAATGATGGATAAGCATTTTAATAAATCAATCTTTTTCATGGTTTTTAGGACTCTCATATCCCTTCACTAGTTATAGTTTGAAGTCAAGTACACTTATAATATATGGCGCCAACTCTTTATATGAGAAGTACATCATTCCCCCTCCTACAAGAATTAAAAAGATACTCAATATCCATCCCAAAGCAGTTAGATGTACATAGAAGTCTTTCTCACCAGTCAAATCAAATCCGATATCTGTATTTTTACCTATAATAAATACTCCACTGAACGAAATGCACACTCCTACAACAAACAATACAATAAACCCAAAAATCATGTAATTTCCTCCTTGCTTATTTCTAGGCTTTTAAAATAAATAAATAAATTAACAAATAAAATGGTGGTAGAAACTATCTACCGTAGTGAAGTTCACCCTCACTGTCCTCGTATTCGAGCCAGTGGTCCATAACATCCGGACCTTCTTGTAACTCACGTCCAGTAGGAGAACACCACTCCTCGTTTCCATTAGATGTTACAAACACCTTTTGAAAAACACCATTTCGGTCAACGTCCACAAAGCGTGGATATGTAACAGTTTTTGTCATTTTATTTCCTCCTATGTTCATCCTCATTTATTCAACAATTCTTCTGATAACAACCTGGTCTCTTTTGCGTGTTCAAAACCAGCAATATAAGCCTCATAATCAACTTCAATTTCGATTTTTAGGCTTCTACTTTCTAATTTCCCCATACGAAGTCGTTGTTCTTCCAAAACTTCTGCTGGGATTTTTACCATCAAACCAAATTCTTCTGATGATTGAACCTGTTCCTGAAAACGTTGATCTACTCCGTTTAAGAAACCGAGTAAGTACGATTTCTTATAGTCTTTCCATCTTGCTCTGGAGACTGTAGGGAAAAGTCGTTTCAGCCGATATTTAAGGTATAAGAGTGCACCTTCGTAAACCTTACTACAAAGTTCAGCATCGGATTGATATCCAAAGAAAATTATCTGTGTGATGCCATCTTCAGGAAGTCGTCTTCTTATCGTTTTACATCTAAAATTTTCACCTAAAATAGCAGCCAACTTTTCTTGCCACCATGGAAGTCTATATTCCCATGTTCCTATTGTTTCACCAATATCTTTATGAGTTGTACTATTCGTTAAATCATTCATAGAAAGATTATGTTTCACCATAAGTCTTTGAGCCATCAGAAGGGCAGTCTGTCCCTCTTCATCGTTTGGTGCATCATAAGCTAACTCTAAAAGATTTTGTATCTTGTCAATAATTTTACTGTTCATTTCAATCCTCATTTTTATACTTTCTAGGCAAACAACTAGCGTAATGTTTTGAATCATTGACCTTTGCATTATAAAAAATCATATTATTCCCAATAATTTCTTGCCATTTAGGAATATCCTCACGATAAATGCGATTAAGTCCATAAAAGTTCCTTACAATAAATCTAACGGCTCCAATATGATCTCCTAAACCAACAACACACAACACATCATGTTCCATATCATATACCCAATGACTTTTTGAATTTGTCAGTATTTCCCAAGCAAATTCCCAATCTCTCTCAAGCCAATCATGCCCTGGTCTGTAATAAACTTTTGTCTGACAAGATTCATCATTAAAACCATAAAAACAGTGACTACACAGCGTTCTATTTTTATCTACCCACCAACAAGAACCATACATTTCATCAACGCAGGCTGTATTCCACTTACAACCACATCTTCTACAAATCCCAGTTTCCATTTTCTATCCCTCGTTTATTCTCATGCTTTTAGGTAACTTTTTACTCGGTAAACAGTAACCTTCCGATAAATCTCCTTTACTATAAAATTCAGGAGGATGTGTCATTATATGATCACTTCTTTTCCATCCTCGACGAAGTTGTTTGTAAGATAAAGAAACACGCTTCTCAATATCTTTAAAACTAAATCCTAACTTTAAGTAGGTTGTTACAATAGTTGTAGCATGTTCTTTGGACTCTTCGCTTCTTGTTCTTCGCTGAAAGTTAATCTGCTTATCTTCTTCATTTAATGCTATCTGATAGGCAATAAACAACTTCCGCATTTCCATAATTTTATGTTGCCAGGCTAAGCTGTAAGGTTGTCCTGAATATCGATTCACCAAGTTCTTTACGGGTTGTTTAAATTTCATCTGAAGAGGATCGAATTCGCCAAGGTCAGAAAATGGATCAATGAAACCTAGTGGTTCGCTTTGAATTAATTCATTGTATAGCGCTTCTCTGTCCATCCTAATTTATCTCCTTCTGTCAAATTCACGTCATTGAGTCAAATAAGCTTAATTGGATGGTTGTAGGCGCTTGTTCGCTGTTTCCATTCTTATCATGATCGATAACGTCAAAGATTTCTAACGTGTCTAAATTCATTACAATCTCTAATCCTACCATCGTTGAACTCCTCTCAAATAGAATTTTAAGCGAACAAAAAAGAGAACAGATTTCTCTGTTCTCCTAAAAATATTGAATTATTTGATTTTCTAAAAACTCTTACCACTTACTATGGGGAGACTAAGCGTCCATTAGTGTGATGCATCCCCGTTCCAGATAGAGTTTTTTACGATAACATAATCAACGTGTTTAAGATCAGCAAGTCTGCGTCCACCTGCGTAAGAGATAGCACTTTGTAAATCTTGCTCCATCTCAGTAAGGGTGTCTTGCAAATGCCCTTTGGCAGGAAGTAAGATGCGTTTACCTTCCACATTTTTGTAAGCGCCTTTTTGATACTGTGAAGCTGAACCATAGTATTCTTTGAACTGTTCACCGTCAACTTTAATCGTTTTTCCTGGACTTTCGATGTGTCCTGCAAAAAGGGAACCAATCATGACCATGCTAGCACCGAAACGGATAGACTTAGCAATATCACCATGAGTACGAATCCCACCATCAGCGATGATCGGTTTACGCGCAGCCTTGGCACACCAGCGAAGGGCAGCCAACTGCCAGCCACCTGTACCAAAACCTGTCTTGACCTTGGTGATACAAACCTTCCCAGGACCGATTCCAACCTTAGTGGCATCCGCTCCAGCATTTTCCAATTCACGCACAGCTTCTGGTGTCCCAACGTTGCCCGCAATGACAAAAGTATCCGGCAATTCTTTCTTGATGTGTTGAATCATAGAAATCACGCTATCCGCATGACCGTGAGCGATGTCAATCGTGATGTACTCAGGAGCATTAGCCTTGAGCTGGCTAACGAAATCATACTCATAGTCCTTGACACCAACAGAAATGGAAGCAATAAGCCCTTGATCGTGCATGCGTTTGATAAAAGGAATGCGCCCCGCTTCATCAAAACGGTGCATAATGTAGAAGTAACCGCCTTTAGCAAGTTGCTCTGCTACGTTCTCATCCAAAATCGTCTGCATATTTGCTGGCACAACAGGTAGTTTAAAAGTGTGTTTTCCAAACGTAATACTTGTATCCGCTTCTGAACGGCTTTTAATCACACATTTATTAGGGATCAACTGAATATCTTCGTAATCAAAAATTGGAAATTCATTTAACATATCGATGTCTCGTTTCTTTTATAATGACCTACCTATGCTTGCGCATCCCTACGCCTTTTCCCGACGTTTCCTTGATTTATTATAAACCAAAGTACAGTTTTTGTCAAATATTTGTAATAATCACATTATATCGTTCGGAAATCACTTATATAAATAGCAAAAAAGTGGAGAGATTACTTTCTCCGCACTTCTTCATCAATAATCGCTTTAAAATTTTCTTCTGAATTTTCCATCATTTTACAAAATGCACTATAGGATGAGGCATTCTGAGGGATTTGGATAGACCACTTCTTCAATTGAGCTCCATAGCCAGCTAGTTTTCCTATTTCACTATTTACTGACTGCTCCATACTAGGAAAAATCAGTCCAGCTTTCTCAGCTTTTAAAATATAAGAATAGGAAATCAGCTGGAACAAGTCCTCGCGGTTAATTCCTTTTTCAGTGAACTCCAGTTTTTTATATTTTGCATCTAGAACAATCTTTCGTTCTCTGTCATAAAAATCTGGATATACTTTTCGTTTCCCAACAGAAAATACTGAAATTCCGTTCGTCTTATCTTTATTTCGTGGATGGATGAAACCTTTTGGCAACAAGCTGTAAACATACTCTTCCCAAAGCCAGGCAACATCAAAGAGAATACCATGTACCTTTTGGGCTTGAGATCCAAGATCATGCTTTTCTCTACTCAGAATCATCAAGCAGAGTTCCTGTAATTTTCTATACTCTCTAAAATAGGCGTGTCGGATGGGTTTGATTTTATTCATTCTGATAATCTTGGCACGATCAGCTAGTTTATAAGATGAGGTTACACGAGTAATTTCTGTCATATTTTCACGATTGCTATCGAGCAGAACTCCGAAACCTTTCTGATTCTTTATGTACTCAATCGTATTCCGAATCAACTGCATGAGTGGATTATCATAAGTAAACTCCCTAGTAGTATAGGCAATATTTCCCATAAAAGGGAGATTTTTTTTCAGATGATTTCCAACATCTAGTACGCCCTTCACATGACTATCGTTATGGAAAAATCGCTGGTATTCCTTATAAAGACCTTTTCTGAGAGCAGCTTGCAGATATTTGGGAAAGAGGTAAATCAAGAGTTGATAGAGCTTATCTTCAGGAGACAGACCGACATCTAAACTAGTCAGATTCATATTGAGAACCTTTTGTAAAAGATAATGCAATAAATAGTCATCACCTTTAATCGAAAAACGCGAGGAAATCGTTAATCTTTCTTGACCATATCCCAGAAAACCAATCACATTTCCTGTCTTGATTTCCTGATTAACTGTTTCAAAAATCTTTTGTTCCCTGTCTAGATCAGGAGAATTCATCAAATCATTTGGGAAAATAAAGATACTGTCCTCTATAGAAAGGTTATCCAGTGTTCTATCAAGAAGGGCTTGACTTAGTTTGGGATATTCAGCGACAAAGTCTTCTTTAGCAATTCTATGCTGATTATCAGTTATCCGCATCATTATCACCAGTATCTTGGGGTTCTGTTTGCTCTTTATTTGTCAGATCAAATGCTT
The DNA here is from genome assembly GCA_963554245.1 of uncultured Streptococcus sp. Lineage (GTDB taxonomy): Bacteria > Bacillota > Bacilli > Lactobacillales > Streptococcaceae > Streptococcus. The sequence continues at coordinate 13,034 of CAUVRF010000004.1, read as the reverse complement.
TTTTCAATGTTTGCAGAGTTTCATCTTCTTCATAAGAACCACGCAAGTAGTCTTCTAGTAGCGGTTTAATATAATCAGACCAGAGCAATTCATAGTCAAAATCTACTTCTTCCAGTTTAAGGAAATAACTTGGTCCGATATGATAATGGCTATTTAGCTCCTGAACGTTTTCGATAGCAGCGTTCAAATTTCTAAGACGAAGTTTTGCTTCTTCTGCATGGATACCCAGTTCTTTATCCAACATAGCAACTTGACTTTCAGCAGTAACTTCAACAAAGCGGAAACGACGACGCATAGCAAAATCAAAGGTATCTACCGAACGGTCAATATCATTCATTGTTCCGATGATGTAAACATTTTCGGGGATATAAAACTTTTCATCAGTTTCGTGTAGATTTGCATATTGGGTAGAAACACTTCCCTTTTCACCACGATAGCCAGGGTCAATAGAGAAAAAGAGTTCACCAAAAATCTTAGAAATCTCCCCACGATTGATCTCATCGATGATGAAGACGAATTTCTTATCAGTATCAATTTCTGTTGGGGAAACATAGTCTTTCAAACCAAATCTCTTTCTCAATGTTTCTAGGACGGTTTTTCCACCACTTTTGTAGTATTCTTGCTTATTATAATTTTTATCTTTATACAACTCGTAAACATATTTGCGAGGTAGTGACCATCCTGGAACACCACTATCATAATTTACTGACAAATTTTGTCTACTATTAACAGATAAGTAAGATGTTTTTGTTATATATTCTTTTTCTTCAGCAACATTTATATATTCTAAGTAAGAATCCCAAACCTCATCAAAATTATCTTGTCCTCCAATCAATTGGGCTTCTTTTGCTTTCTGACAAAAATCTTTAAAAATACCGTCCTGTAGCCTAAACTCAATAGCTCCATCCCCCATTGATACTGGTCTTAAACCTTCTACAAAATCCGTATAATCATAGGATGGGTGAAATTGTACAAATCCGATTTGGTCTTCGTTGCCATCCGTTAATTCTTTGGCAATTTCTTTAGCAAGATAAGTTTTTCCCGTTCCTGGTGCACCACGGAGAATGAGGTTTTTGGATTGTAGTAGAGTTTGACTCAATGGATGATAAACCTTATATTCTAGAGACATTTTTTCTTCTTTCTTTTCTTTTTCGTCTAAAAATTGTGTTGAATATTCAAATAAGATACTTCCCAACAATGATGGTTCCAGCTCAGTATACTTTTGCAATACGAGTTGACAAATCTCATGATTCTGAAGATAAGGCCCCCCTTGATTTTTTTGAGAAAGTAGCTTGTTCCAGAACCTCTTTTGACTATTCATATTTACCCCTAAAAAAGAATGATTCTCAGAATAAATACAAAGTAATTTTGTCACCACCGCAGAACGACCAATAAATTCATTCGTAGACTTTTTTATATCAAAGATCGGATTATCAAATTTGAGATGAATACCTTCTTTAATAATTTCGTACAAATCCGATTTTAATTTGTTAAATCGGTCTTCTAGTTCTGATTCTGGAATGATTTTATTAGCTTGATTCTTATAGCTTTTGGTATCCTCATTCCAATAAATACCAAATTTTGAAGAACCTCCTCCACCAATTCCCATAAATAATGATTGGTACTTTCCAGTCTCAAGAGCATAGCAAAATGAGTTGTTTTGCGCTCCCTTTCCAATAACATAATCATCAATAGACATGGTTAAAATTCTATCAAGTGGCCACTCTTTAAGAAATTCTTCACGTAATTGTTCATTGTAAATACTATATTTAGATGCATCTTCTCTTAATCTTATTTTATTTTCTTGGTACCAAGCATAAAAATCTTCCAAGCCAAGCTTTCTTTTATCCATCAATCTTACTCCTTTTATAATAATGTTCGAATAAAAAACTATATATTTCATATATAGAATATCATATCCTATATAAAAAGAAAAGAATTTCTAAAGAAAAAGCCTAGAGTAGAGGGTTTTATTCCCTCATAACACTAGACTTCTTTTTTATATTAATAATACTCACCTTGACGGTAGTCCCATGAGTTAAAGGTATCTGACAAATGCATCATGATTTTATCAACGTCAAGCCCTTTACGAATCACAACAGGAGCTGGAGATGTTGATCGTGCTCCGCCTTGTTCTGGGATAAGCTTGCCGTCTTTATCAACCATAGATACCATCACGCCTTGCTCGTAGCGCGTTTCAATCGTTTTGTCAGGTTGGATGGATGCCACATAATCGTCTGCTTCGATGACAAGGTCCACTGCTCCTTCGATACGTTCTCCGATACCTTCCACCTTACCACGATTTCCTTTTCCAGATGGGTTGGCTGATGAAGCATAGACCATTTTACCTTCTTCCCAAAGTTTAGCAGCCAACTGTTCACCAGCTTTACCAAACTTGATAACAAAACAGCTAGTACCACGCACGTCAGTCATGAGTTCTTCACGGCCATCCCCATACGCTTTGAGTTTTTCAAAGGCTTCTGGTTTCCATGGAAGGATACATCCAAGAAGAATGTCTTCGTCCCAATGTTTTTGGTAGAAGGCTTCAATTTCTGGATTGAGTTGTGCTAAAGCGCGAAGCTCATCCATGCTACCACAAAGTACAACACCTGGTTTGTTACGGTTACGCTCTTTAGCTTCAAATTTGCGTTCAAGACCTGCCTTATCGCTCGTCATGATAATGTAACCAACTTTTGTGGGGCAAACGATACATCCGCCCTCACCTTTTAAAATGTCATAGCCTTCTTGAGAAAGTGTTCCGTTCCATTGAATGTGTTTTGTCATAGTTCTATTTCCTTTTCTATTTTTTCTATTCCTGCCAGTAGGCTGGACGTTGTTTTTCATAAGCAGCAATCAAATCTTCATACTGCAAAGTAATTCCGATATCATCCAAACCATTTAAGAGCTTGTGTTTCCATTCGCTATCAATTTCAAAAGTGAATTCTCCAACTGGTGAGATGATTTTTTGTTGTTCCAAGTCCACAGTTACCTGGTCAGTTGGTTTGAGCTGGGCTAGTTTCTCTCTAACCTCTCTGGGCTGAACAATAGGTAACATACCATTATTGAGTTCATTATTGTAATGAATGTCCCCAAAAGAACCTGCAATCACGACCTTAAAACCATAGTCAGCTAGTGCCCAAGCTGCGTGTTCTCTCGAAGAACCCGCCCCAAAGTTATCCCCTGAGATGAGGATACTGGCTTTTCGATATTCAGGTCGGTTAAAAACAAAATCTGGATCCTCAGTGTAGTTATCGTCTAGATAACGCCAAGCATACATAAGGTACTTACCAAAGCCTTTTTTATCAATCAACTTGAGAAACTGCTTGGGTAGGATTTGGTCGGTGTCGATGTTATCATTCATGAGAGGAACGGTCGTTCCCGTATAAACTGTAAATTTCTCCATATCCTCTCCTTACTGGGCCTCTGGCATTTGCCGAACATCTACGAAACGCCCTGCAATAGCTGCCGCAGCTGCCATAGCTGGACTGCAGAGATGGGTTTTAGCACCAAATCCTTGTCTGTCTTCAAAGTTGCGGTTACTGGTTGAGGCACAGTGAACCCCATCAGGAACCTTGTCCGGATTCATCCCTAGGCACATAGAGCAACCTGGGTCTCGCCACTCAAAGCCAGCATCTAAGAAAACCTTATCCAAGCCCAACTTCTCCGCAGCTCGTTTGACAGGACGCGATCCTGGTACTACAATTGCTGTTAGATTGGGAGCAATCTTCTTCCCTTTTACAAATCGCGCAGCCAGTTGTAGGTCACTGAGCCGAGCATTGGTACAAGACCCGATAAAAATATATCCTAGTTCAATATCCTCTGGCTTTTGACCTGGTTCCAAGTTCATGTAATGATAAGCTCGCTCATCGTTCATATCCTTAATTTCTGGGAAGCTACTGTCAAAGTCAACGCCCATAGCAGGATTGGTTCCCCAAGTCACCATAGGAGCTAGGTCTGAGACATCCATCTGGATAACCTTATCATAAACAGCATCGTCATCGCTGACTAGGGTTTTCCAATCCGCCACAGCCTCCTCAAAAGCTTCGGGAACACATTCCCGTCCCTTGAGATAGTCATAGGTGGTCTGATCTGGATTCATAATTCCCATCTTGGAGCCAAACTCGATGGACATATTGCAGATGGTCATTCTCTCTTCCATGGTCAGTGCATCAATGGCTTCTCCACGATATTCAAGCACATAGCCAACACCACAGGCAACGCCGTACTTGGCAATTAAGGCGAGAATGTAATCCTTAGAATAAACTCCTTTTTGAGGAACACCAGTGAATTCTACCAGCATTTTCTTGGGTTTAACTTGCCAGAGTGTCTGGGTAGCAAAGACATGCTCGACCTCACTGGTCCCAATCCCAAAAGCGATAGCTCCGAAAGCTCCGTGGGTTGCTGTATGGCTATCTCCACAGACGATGAACTTCCCTGGTTGGGTTCGTCCTGTCTCTGGACCAACCATATGAACGATTCCTTGCTTTTCAGAACCGTGGGCTGCATGTTCAATCCCAAACTCCTCAACATTTTCAGCTAGTTTATCAATTTGTGCTTTGGAAATCACATCTCGAATATCGTAGATATTGACCGTTGGGACATTGTGGTCAAAGGTCCCAAATGTCAAGTCTGGTCGTCTCAATCTGCGGCCCGCATCTCTTAATCCTTGAAAAGCTTGAGGACTGGTCACTTCATGAATATAGTGCTGGTCCACATACATGAGTTGGGGCTGCCCCTCTTCTCCTGTGATGACATGGCGGTCCCATAATTTATCAAAAATCGATTTTCCTGCCATCCATTACCTCCAAATAAAATATAAGGCTACTAGTGTGGTCACCATCCCGAGAAACCAAACTGTTTTAAAATACCATTTTCTAGTCTTGTGGTGAAAGGTGATTCCTGCCAACCAGGCACCAAAACCACCAAAAGTAAAGGCTAAAATGAGTAAGATTTTCTCTGGAATGCGCCAAGCACCTCTTCTTGCCTTGGATTTGTCAATGCCATAAATCAAGAAAATCAACAAATTCCAAATCAAGAGGGCAAGCGTTATTCCTTCATTTATCTTCATAATCTTTCAATGATGGCTTCTGTCATTTCCCTGGTCGAAGCCTGTCCTCCAATATCTCTTGTTAAAATGCCAGCCGCTAAACTAGCTTCAACAGCACGTTCGATACGCTCCGCATCCTCATAACGTCCAAAGCTATCTCTCAACATCATGGCAACTGACAAAATCATGGAAATAGGATTGGCAATTCCTTGACCTGCAATATCAGGTGCCGAACCATGAATAGGTTCATAAAGACTTGGACCTATTTCAGAATGACTAGCTGATGGCATGACTCCAAGCGTGCCAGATAGAACGCTTGATTCATCAGATAGAATATCTCCGAAAAGATTTTCCGTCACGATGACATCAAACTTGGCAGGATTGGTAATCATGAGCATGGCAGCTGAGTCCACCAACTGGTGTTCCAAGGTTACATCTGGGAAATCCTGAGCGACTTCCTCAGCTACTCTCCGCCAGAGTTTTGAAGTCGCTAGAACATTTTGCTTATCGATACTAGTAACGATTTTTCTGCGATTTCTTGCAATTTCAAAGGCTTTGCGAATAATCCGCTCCACTTCCTCATAGCTATAGTCGTTGATATCACGCGCTTTGCGCTCTTTAAGGATATGATCTCCAAAGTAAATCCCGCCTGTCAACTCACGCACCACGACAAAGTCTACACCAGCAATTCGTTCCGGTTTGAGAGGTGATAAATGCTTGAGACTGTCAAAGATTTTTACAGGCCTAATATTGGCATAGAGATTGAGTTCCTTACGAAGAGCTAGCAAGCCTTGTTCAGGCCGAATCGCCGCCCCATCATACTGGGGACTACCGATAGCCGCAAGGAGAATAGCATCTGCTTCTCTACATGCCTTGAGGGTTTCATCAGGTAAGGGATGCCCCACAGCATCAATACCCGCACCTCCAAAGGGGCGTCTGTCTATCTCATAGTCAAATCCTGTTTTTGAAGCTAGAGCTTCCAGAACCGCTAAACCAGCTTCCATGATTTCTGGACCGATTCCATCCCCTGCTAGAGCTACTATTTTCTTTGTCATAGCCTTCTCCTTTACACACTAGGCATGTCTCGGTAGGAAACGCTATGCCCCATCTCACCTGCATTCTCTTTTTGAACAAAAGTATTGGCATTGATATAGGCAATAGCGGAAGCCTTCAATACATCGAAATCAAGACCTGCTGCGTTAAAGATGGTTTCGGTATCTCTGTTTTCAACAGTGACCAAAACCCGAGCTTGGGCATCAATTCCATCTGTCACAGCGTCAATAGTATAGGACACCAAGCGGACGGATTGGTTAAAGAACTTATCGATAGCGTTAAAGATTGCTTCAACGGAACCTTGCCCTGTCGCATTGAATTCGACTTTCTCACCATCCATATTGGCTAGGCTAACGAGCGCTTCAATGTCATTATCTGCATGAGTTTGAAGTTGTAAATCATCAAAGTGGAAGCCTTCTGGATTTTCAACCATGGTTCCAGCTACCAGAGCTCGAATATCTGCATCTGTGATTTCTTGTTTCTTGTCCGCTAGTGCCTTGAACTTAGCAAAGAGTGGTTTGATATCCTCTTCTGTAAAATCTAGGGCCAGTTCTCTTAGTTTTTCAACAAAGGCATGGCGACCTGACAATTTTCCAAGAGGAAGACTATTACTCTTAACACCGACCAATTCAGGTGTGATGATTTCATAAGTGAGAGGATTTTTAAGGACTCCATCTTGGTGAATACCAGATTCATGAGAGAAGGCGTTGCCACCTACGACGGCCTTGTTTTTAGGAACCGGAATACCAGAGAAGCGAGAAACCATTTCAGACGTATTCATTGTTTCATCCAAAACAATATCACTAGTTGCTTGGAAGAAATCCTCACGAATCTTCAAAGCAACAGCTACTTCTTCAAGAGCAACATTACCTGCGCGTTCACCGATACCATTAATAGTTCCCTGGACGCGTCCAGCACCGTGTTTAATTGCTGTCAAAGTATTTGCAGTTGCCATACCGAGATCATCGTGACAGTGGACACCAAAGACAACTTTATGATCTGATTTAATATTTTCAATCAAGTGATCAAAGATACGTGCAAACTCTTCTGGAGTCGTAAAACCAACTGTGTCAGGGATATTGATATAAGATGCACCTACATCGACCGCTGTTTGAACGACTTGTAAGAGGAAATCCAACTCTGTTCTAGTCGCATCTTCAGGAGAGAATTCGACGATTTCAAACTTAGAACGTGCATAAGAAACATGTTCCTTGATAGCTTCTAAAATCTCTTCCTTGCTCTTATTTAGCTTATACTTGCGGTGAATCGGACTGGTAGCGATAAAGACATGAATTTGAGGATATTTGGCATCCTTAAGAGCCTCATAACAAGCATCAATATCAGATTTTACAGAACGAGCTAATCCTGTCACTGCTGTTTTTTTCATGGCTTTAGCAATTTCTTGAACAGCTATAAATGAATCTGGACTAGCAGCCGGAAAACCAGCTTCAATTACAGAAATTCCCCATTTCTCCAGCTGTCTTGCAATGGAAACTTTTTCCTTTATTGAGAAGTTAACACCAGGTGTTTGTTCCCCATCACGAAGGCTTGTATCAAAAAATTCAACTTTACGCATAAGATTTCCCCTTTTCCAAATGTGGTTTTAAAAAAACATCTCGCTCAGAAGCCCAAGCGAGATGTTGATTTACTCCCGCTTGGTAAGCCAAACAGGACTAATGCTTTTGCACTAGCCCGAGTACCTCAACAACAAAGCAAATTGATTAAACTTAGCTGTTTTCATGTTTGACTTTCTCCTTCGTTTGATATCTTGTTTAGTATTTTAGCATAGCTAAAAACACTTGTCAAGAAAAAATCCATTATTTTCTGAAAATTTCTTCAGTAAAGAATATTTTGCTAATTGAAAGTATTTGAAAACTCAAGTGGATTTCCTTATTTTTTCACAGTCAAATTCCAACTTCTTTCGATGAGTTCTAACACTTCTTCATCTTGCAAACTATCATCAAGCGCCAGACTAAGCCAGTAGCGTTTGTTCATATGAAAGGCTGGGTAAATTCCCTTTTGCGAAAGCAAGTCAGCTACTTGGTCATGTTTGAGGTTGACTGCTTCCACTAGCCCTTCTCTCCCCTTATCTAGCCTATCCCATGGAATTCTCATTAAAACAGCATACCACTTTTGATTGCCCTCATGGCGCAATACAGCTGTATCAGGCGATTTTTCCCACAAATACTCCAATTGATTACCATACTTTTCCTGAACTTGAGCCATGATACGCTTAGTCTGAGGACAGATAAAATCCTGCACATCAAAACAAGCCTTCCGAATCTGGTAGAGAATCTCCAAACAAGCCTCACGGACACTTCCTACAAAACTTCCCCGCATACTTTCCATATGTACTTGGTGATAGAGGTCGCCCGTTTCCTGGTCAAATACTTGAAAACTCACATTATCAGGAGTGATGAAGACTGTCATGATAAAGTCACCCTGCAAAATCTGGCAACTATAGTCCCAGACCTCTCCATTTTCTACAAAACCATAGTCTCTGGCTTTTTCTTTATTAAACTGATAGGAGTTAAAAATTTCAAACATAAGTGAAAACTGCTACCAAAAGCTAGCAGTTCCTTTCTATTTTTTAAAAGACAACCTTGGTTCCATGCAATTGTGTCACGCCCAGCTGGTCAATAAAGGTTTGACGGTTGTCCAAGTCAATCCCCCCACCTGGTAAGATTTCAATTTTACCAGCTGCATATTCCAAAATTCTGTGATAATGAGCGAAACGTTTCTCTAGCGAGTCTCCAGACACACCAGCACGAGTTAAGATACGAGTGACTCCGGCTTGGCTGAGCCAGTCAATGGCTTCCAACTGGTCTTCATCACTCAATTCATCAAAGGCCATGTGAAAGACAATTTCCATTCCTTTAGATGCGACAATCAACTTCTCAAGATTAGGCTTATCCAACTTTTTATCAGCAGTTAATGCTCCAAAAACAACCCCTTGACTTCCAGCCTGCGCAGTCAAACGAATATCTTCTAGCATAATCGCTATTTCAAGATCAGTATAGACAAAGTCGCCACCACGGGGACGAATCATGGTCATGATGGTGGTGTCGTAGTTAGTTGCCAGTTCAACCGCTGCCTTAGTCACTCCATAACTAGGTGTTGTTCCACCAACTGCTAGATTGTCACAAAGTTCGATTCGACGAGCTCCAGCCTGCATCGCTTTTTCTAGCAAGGTCACATTTTCAGCACAAAATTCGTAAATCATTTGATTCTCCTTGATGTTTTCTTTAAATTTATTATATCATATTATTTTAAATATACTTTCATTTTTATCAAGGCAAATAACTACTATTTTTATCTATTCTTTGTCAGGAATGACTTTAAAGAGATAGTAGGTGATAAAGATAGTCAAGGCTCCCAGACCGATTTTGACTGGCAAAAGAGGGGCAAAATAAATAGAAATCCCCATCAAGATATAGATAGATACGATGATTTTTTTCTTTCGTTCTCGCGCTATTGACTTGGTTTCCCGAAAGTCCGCTACATAAGTCTGATAAAGCTTTGTATGATAAAGCCAGTCTTCAAAACGCTTAGAAGATTTTGAAAAGCAAGCGATAGCTAACAAAAGAAAGGGGGTTGTTGGTAAAAGCGGTAGGACAACTCCAATAACAGCTAAAGCCAGTGAAATAAAGCCAATACAGAGATAAATGATACGCATGATTTCTCCTAGATAAATTACTCTTCCTCTAGTTTCGCACACAAGGGGGAAATTTGTCAAGCTTCAAGTAAAAAGAGCCTGAAATTCATTTTCAAGACTCTGCATTTTATTTAATTTTCTCTTCTTCGTAGTCGCCATTACTACATACAACCTGCTTACCACCACCACGGACTTTTTTCTCCACAAGGAAGTGTCCGCATTTTGGGCAATCACGTCCAATGGGTTTATCCCAGGAAGTAAATTCACATTCTGGGTAACGATTGCAACCATAGAAGATACGATTGCGCTTGGTTTTGCGTTCGATGATTTGTCCTTGATGACAGCTTGGACACTCGACTCCAATCTCTTTGACAATTGCCTGAGTATGACGGCAGTCTGGAAAATTGCTACAAGCATAGAATTTACCAAAACGACCGAGCTTAATCACCATCGGACTGCCACAAACTTCACAGTCAAACCCAGCAGGCTCATCCTTGATCTGGATTTTTTCCATTTCAGCTTCTGCCTTGGCTACTTCTTTGGAGAATGGTTTGTAAAATTCGTCAATAACCCGTTGCCACTGTTCTTTACCAACTTCGACATCATCCAGTTTTCCTTCCATCTCAGCTGTGAAGGTCACGTTTACGATATCTGGGAAATATTCAACGATGAGTTTGTTAACAATTTCTCCCAACTCTGTTGGTTCAAAACGTTTGGCAGCCAGACGAACGTAGTAACGTTTTTGGATAGTTTCAATGGTCGGAGCGTAGGTTGACGGACGTCCAACTCCATTTTCTTCCAAGGTCTTGATAAGAGTCGCTTCCGAATAGCGAGCTGGCGGTTGAGTGAAATGTTGTTCTGGCTTGCTATTGACCTGCTTGACCACATCTCCTACTGCCATATCTGGCAGCATCTTGTTCTTGTCAGAGTCATTGTAGATAGCAAGATAACCATCAAACTTAACTTGACTTCCATTTGCCGCAAACTGAACACCATTTTGAGAGAGCTTAACAGCCATGGTATCAAAGATAGCGCCTGTCATCTGGCTTGCCACGAAACGGTTCCAGATCAGGGTATAGAGCTTGAGTTGGTCTTTGTCCAAGTACTTAGCGATGCTTTCTGGTGTGTTAAAGACACTAGATGGACGAATGGCTTCGTGAGCATCTTGAGCACCTGAGGCATTTTTGACCTTGCTACCATGCTTAGAATACTTGCTACCAAAACGATCGTTGATGTAGCTAGCCGCCTCATTCTGAGCCACAGGACTGATACGGGTGGAGTCTGTACGCATATAGGTAATCAAACCTTGCACGCCTGTACCGATATTGATCCCTTCATAGAGCTGTTGGGCAACCATCATGGTCTTACGAGTACGGAAATTGATTTTGTTGGCAGCATCCATTTGCATGGTTGAGGTCGTATAAGGTAGTGGCGCATTGCGTTTGCGCTCCTTCTTATCTACCTGATCCACTGTAAAATCTTTGCTCGTTAGATGGGACAAGACTTCCTTGACCTCTTCATTGGTGGTCAATTTCATCTTTTTGCCATTCATACCATAGAATGAAGCTTGAAATTGCTTGGTTCCCTTCTTAAAGACACCATCAATTGTCCAGTATTCTTCCGGTTGGAAGGCATTGATTTCATTTTCACGGTCAATGATGAGCTTAAGGGCAACAGACTGCACGCGCCCTGCTGATAAGCCCTTCTTGACCTTTTTCCACAAAATTGGCGAAATCGAATAGCCTACTAAGCGGTCCAAGACACGACGAGCTTGTTGGGCATCGACCAAGTCCATATCAATCTTGCGAGGTTCTTTAAAAGCATTTTTTACTGCGTCTTTGGTGATTTCATTAAAGACCACACGATTGGCATCATTCTCATCCAAATCAAGGATATGAGCCAAATGCCAGGAAATTGCTTCTCCTTCACGGTCCGGGTCACTCGCCAGAAAGACTTTATTGGCCTTTTTGGCTTCTTTTTTCAGGTCATTGATGAGAGGACCCTTGCCTCGGATATTGATATACTGCGGTTCATAGTTATTTTCAATGTCAACAGACATACTGGATTTTTTCAAATCACGGATATGCCCGACACTGGCTAGAACCTTATAGTTTCTGCCTAGATATTTTTCAATCGTTTTCGCCTTAGCAGGCGACTCCACGATGACTAGATTTTTTTTAACTGTTGATTTTTTCTTCTTTGTTGCCGTAGCCACACTATCACACCTTTTCAAAGTAATAAACTTTATAAAGTGTAAACCATTTTTCTATAGCTGTCAAGACCTAAGTCCTATATATAGAAGAAAAGTTTATCTGAGTGAACAAATTTCTCCTTAAAATTCAAACTCAGCCAGCACATCTTGACCGCTGGAAATCAGTTTTGCTCCCTCTTGAATCAGGTGGTGACAGCCATCTGAATGGCCATCTAAAATGTTTCCTGGAATGGCAAAAACATCGCGTCCTTCTTCCATAGCTCGCTCACAGGTAATAAGACTACCAGAACGCATCCTTGCCTCTGCAACGATCACACCACGGCAAAGGCCAGCAATGATGCGATTACGAGCTGGAAAGTGAAATTTCAAGGGTTCCTCACCAGGTCCGTATTCGCTAAGTACCAAATGGTGATTACCAATGTGTTCCTGCAAACGTTTATTGGCACGGGGGTAAAAAACATCCAATCCTGTTCCAATGACAGCAATCGTTCTTCCTCCATTCTGGAGTGCAGCCATATGGGCAGCCGTATCAATCCCTTTGGCTAAACCACTGACCACGATTAACTCGTTTTCCAAACCTTGAATGACTTTCTGGACCGACTTTGCTCCCTGACTAGAACATGAACGACTCCCTACAACAGCAACCTTTGGAAATTTCAACAGGTCTAGATTTCCTTTATAAAACAAGAGCGCTGGAGCATCATAAATCTCACTCAGATCCCAAGGATAACAGTCATCAAGAATCGAGAAGGATGGAAATTTCTGAAACTCCTTCTCCAACTGTGCATCATCTATCTGGAAATAGCGTTCCATAAAGACAGCAGGATTACGGCATTCCGATAGTTCCGCAATATCACCTAGCAAAAGCTCCTGATCTACAGTCTCATCGTATTCAAGAACAGTTAGAATCTGTTGATTGGTCAGCCCAGCTTTTCTCAATTTGTAAATCTCATAGTTTGTGATCTTCATATACAACTCCATTTCTTTTTCTACTCATCTATCTATTCGTAAAAAAAATCATAACCACCCGTCTAACGGGTGGTTTGCACCAGGGCTATAAGCCCAAA
>CAUVRF010000003.1:0-55441 GCA_963554245.1 uncultured Streptococcus sp. | reverse complement strand
TGGTGAAGTAGCTGAATACCGTGGATTGAAATCATTCTACAACTTGAAAAAATAAAATAGTTCAGTGAACTATTTTATCCCGAACCTTGAAATTCAAAAGTTCGGTCGTTGATCTAACAACGTTTTAAGCCCCTCGGATTTTATCCGAAGGGCTTTTTGTATATAAAGGCAAAAAATAGAAAATAGTTTATGGTATAATAGACAAAAACACTTGTATTAGGAAGAAATTATGTCTAAAGAGATTGATATTGAGTATTACCACCAACTAGCCTTGCAAAAGCAGAAGGAGCACCGCAAAGTGTTAGCCAATCTAAAGAAAAAAACTCCTAAAAACTTAGATAAGATTGCCCAGCAGATTCACGAAGAAGTTTTTGCTGAGATCGATTGCACTGCCTGTGCTAACTGTTGTAAGACCTTGGGACCTGACTTCAAGGAAGCAGATATTACTCGTATTGCCAAGCATTTTAAGATGAAATTACCAGCCTTTGAAGCAGAGTTTCTGCAGGTAGACGAAGATGGGGATAAGGTTTTCAAATCCATGCCTTGCCCCTTTCTAGGAGGAGATAATCTCTGCTCAATCTACGACGTTCGTCCCAAGGCCTGTCGTGAATTCCCCCATACAGATCGCAAGAAGATTCATCAGATTAATCATCTGACAATCAAAAATACCTTGACCTGCCCAGCAGCCTATCTCTTTGTTGAGAAATTAAAAGATAAATTATAGAATTTGCACCTTTAAATCTTGTACAAAGATTCTAGGGTGGAAGTATCCTGTATTTGTTAGAATATAGATAGAATTGAACACGGCCTAAAAGCTATGCGAAAAAGAAAAAGTTACCTAGAATCAGAAGAACCAGCGTTAATTTTCCTATTTTCACTTTGCTTTTAACGGCCTTAGTATCTTTTATGAGGTGAAAAAGAATATGATGCATCAATTCAATCAAACTATGGATTATTTGGAGCAGCAACTGACTGGAGAAGTGGATATGAAAAGATTTCAGCAGCTATCGGGCTATTCTTATCCTCTCTTTAGCAGGCTATTTTCTATCCTAGCAGATATGACATTAGCAGAATACTTGCGCAATCGCAGGCTATCAGAAGCTGTGACAGACTTGCGGGAAGGCTCTGAGAAAGTCATTGACATAGCACTGAAATACGGCTATGAGTCTGCGGATTCCTTCAGCGCAGCCTTCAAGAAATTCCATGGTGCAACTCCCTCAGAAGTTCGAAATGGAAAACCTTATCGGATCTTTCCTAGACTTCAATTATCCTTAAAAATCACAGGAGGAAAGAACATGGATATCAAAATTCAAAAGAAACCTGCTTTTACCGTGGCAGGCGTCCTATTGGAAGCTATTGACAATAGCAAATGCCCGTCTGCTTGGGATCAACTCTATGCCCATCACAGTTTTGAAATGCTAGAAGGTTTGGGTAGTGGCCAATCCTTTGGCGTCTGCTCGGATGTTAAAGAGGGTGAAATCATTAACTACATGGCGGCTTATGATGTGACGGATAAAACTAAAGCGGAAGAACTAGATCTGTCCATCAAAGAAATTCCAGAAGCTGAATATGCTATCGTTCCTGTCAAAGGCCCTATACCAGCTAGCATCCACAATGCTTGGAAGTATGTTTTGGAGGTTTTTTTCCCAGAAACAGGCTATCGCCACTCAGGAGCGCCAGACTTTGAAGTCTATACTGAAGGAGACATGTCGTCACCAGACTATCAAATGGAACTCTGGATACCAGTAAGCAAGGACTAGATAATTTTCTATTTTTTATAAAGATGGAAAGCTGACTCTGTAGAAGGTATATTTTACAGAGTTTTGCTTTGTTTGAAAATAACTTATGAAAAAAAGAATTACAATTTAATTTAAATTTAAGTATAAAGAAATTCATTTCTATAAATCAAACATACCATAATTTTTGTTTGGATTTTATGGGGTATGCGAATAGTTTTCTCGGTATAATAGTCCCATAGAAGATAAGGAGGCATGGATATGCAGATGTATTTTGGAGATGTGTCACTTTGCTATAGTTATTCATTGGCAATGGCACTGGATGGCTATGGTTATGACTTTAAAGCAGAGTTTTTAGAGGCAATCATGGCGATGGGAAATGGCGCTAGTATTGTAAAGGAAGATGACCAGCACCCTCTAGTATTCTTTGATAACGAAATGCCAGATCTTTCTATCTCTCATTCCTTAAAAATACTTGGGTTTGACTATGAAGACTTCTATCTAAAAGATGAAGCAGAAGTAGATTCGGAAGAGATTAAAGGAAAGTTAGAAACCTTTCTGTCCAATGGACCTGTCGTACTGGGACCTCTTGATATGGGCCATCTGACCTACAATCCTAATCACACAATCCTTTATGGTGTGGATCACTTCGTAACCGTGTATGGCATTGATCATCAGCACCTCTATTTGCATGATCCAGCTGGTTTTGCCTGCATGAAGGTTGCTTTTAATGACATCTTAGAAGCCTGGAAGGCAGAGGGTATTGACTATAAGCGCGGAGTCTACTCCATGTGGGGAAATTTTAAGAAGATCAAGAGTCCTAGTCAGACTGAAATCTATCAGGAAACAGCAAAGATTATAAAGTCCCGATATCTGAATGGTCAAAACGGTGTTTTGAAATGCTATGCAAAAGCAGTTGCTGAAAACGGCTTAAATACCGAGCAAAAACAATTGCATCAGTATTTCAGTTTCAAACTTGCTGCTGTTCGAAATCTCTATCTCAGTAAGTTCTTAAAAGATCATGATCCGAAAGGGGCAAGATTCAAAGAAGAATTGGCTACTCTATTTGGCCAAGCCCACCTTTCATGTTTAAAAGAAGATTACCAAGAACTATCCAACTTGCTCTATCAGATAGCAGAAGTAGATGGTCTCTTTAAAGATTTATATGTAAAGTAGTGACTATAAGCATAAAAAAATAGTTCGTAAAAGCGGTTTTTCGTAAAACGAAGAACTGCTTTTTGATTATGGTATAATGAAGTAAGAAAATACCTTAACCTACTAGAAAACGAAGGGAGAAAACCTATGCCTAGACCAAAAACAAAAGAGGAGCTAGTGTTAGCCTCTAAGGAAAACTATGAAAAACTTAATCTCCTAATTTCTCAGTTAAGTGAAGAAGAGCTACAGACTCCTTTTGATTTTTCAAAAGACCAAAAGAAAAAAGAAGCTCACTGGAAAAGAGATAAAAATTTACGGGACGTTCTGATCCATCTCTATGAATGGCATCAGTTACTTTTGAGCTGGGTTTATTCTAATCAAAAGGGACATGAACGATCTTTTCTTCCTGAGCCTTATAATTGGAAAACTTATGGAGAAATGAATGTCGCTATTTGGAAGAAGCACCAGAAAACATCTTTAGAAGAAGCGAATAGGTTACTAGAGCAATCGCATAGAGAGGTTTTAGAGTTGATGGAAGGCTTCAGTAATGACCAACTCTTTACCAAAGGTATCTATAAATGGACGGGTGGGACAAGTCTAGGTTCCTATTTTGTCAGTAGCACCTCCAGTCACTATGACTGGGCTATCAAAAAACTCAAAGCTCATCAGAAAAATTGTAAGTCCTACTAGTTAAAGTGAGTATGAAGTTTAGAAAAAGGTCTTCTAAGCTTCGAGTAGCTTTGTTCTCGTGATTTTAGAGCCATTCTAGCTTTAGAATCCTTCTAAAATTAAAATTTAAGGCTGTTATAAACTTAGAATTGTACTAAAGAATTTATATCAATGCAAATTCTAAGTTTAGAATTACATTGATATTTATGAAGTTGGGCTGTTCGACACATAGAATGCCTTGATTCTGAAAAATGTTGACTAGAAATTGGATCGAAAGGCTTTTTTCCGATATAGGGTGATAGTTAGATGGGTAAGATGATGAACATACAAAAAGAAAAAGTTAGAAAAGAGTTGGTGTCCCTCTGTTTTGGAGAGCTTGCAGCCGTTCTATCCTTTTGGTTGTGTTTTTTCCTTTTGAAAAATAGGCTTGGTGATTGGAATGGTTTGATCTCTATTCTTTATCCTTTGTCTTTACTGACATTTATTTTGCTTCAAGGTTCAATCTATTGGGTAATTTTGATTAGAAGGCTGTCGAAACCTCAGTTCGGAAGTGGAACTGTTCCCAAACTATATGGTTGTTTCAGAATACTAGACCTTGTTTTACTTATTTCAGGCTTTCCTTTTATAGTCTGGAACACACAGAGTGTTCAAGTGACTATCTTAGCCACATTGATACAGCTTTTTGCCCTTATCGAATGGGTTAATTATTTCCTCCTACGCCTATCTTATAGTTTGAACCCTCTTGTTTTATGGAAACGAATTACCAAGGGAAAACTTGAAAAAAGCAGAATAGTCAAGGAGTTGGGGTAGGGGGAATGAGGAGGTTACCCATTCGTCTTGCAATATGCTATAATAAATCTTTCATTTTTTTAATAACTACTTTAAGTGAGATAAGTATGCAAATTAACTATAATAGAAGACAGAAATCAGATATTGTTATTTCTAAACCGTCAGCCAGCGAAGTAGGAAAATACTTGAAAACATAGAAAAATCTTAAAAATTATAAGTTGCAAGAAGATGCTTTAGATAAATTATTTTTTGAGCTGTTACCAAGTAACGAAGAAATCTCTGACATCTTATTAAAGGTTGCAACGTTGAATGATTTTTATAGCACAAGAATTTTTTCAGTTTATACAGTTGCAGAGCATATAATGAGTCTTAAAATTGATGAGAGGTTGAGACAAGGTGATGTAACTTTAGTCAATGAAATTCAAAATATTACGATCAATGGAGTAACTAGAAAGTTCTATTCTTTTTCTACCAAATACTGTTCCCATCATAATCCTAAAGAACACCCTATTTATGATAGCTATGTAGAAAAGGTATTGAAATACTTTAGAAAAACAGATAAATTTTCTCAATTTAAGAATTCAGACCTAAAAGATTATCAAAAATTTAAAAATATAATTATTGCTTTTAGAGAATACTACGGATTAGAAGAATTTAATCTTAAAGAGATTGATCAGTACTTATGGCAGTTAGGAAAAGAATATTTCCCTAATAAATACAAGTAACTTATTTTCACTTAGAAAGGAAAACTCTCAAATTGCCCTACAAATTTCTACTCTTCGACCTCGACCACACCTTGCTTGATTTTGATGCTGCTGAGGATGTGGCTTTGACGCAACTTTTAAAAGAAGAAGGGGTTGCGGATATTCAAGCCTATAAAGACTATTATGTTCCGATGAACAAGGCTCTCTGGAAGGACTTGGAACAAAAGAAAATCAGTAAACATGAACTGGTTAACACGCGCTTTTCTCGTCTATTTGCCCATTTTGGACAGGAAAAAGACGGTAGGTTACTTGCTCAGCGTTACCAATTTTACTTAGCCCAACAGGGACAAACTCTTTCGGGTGCTCATGAACTCTTGGACAGCCTCATCGAACGTGATTATGATTTGTATGCTGCGACAAATGGCATTACTGCCATTCAGACAGGGCGTTTGGCTCAATCTGGTCTGTCTCCCTATTTCAACCAAGTTTTTATCTCCGAGCAGTTGCAAACACAAAAACCTGATAGACTGTTTTATGAAAAAATCGCTCAAGAGATTACTGGATTTGATAAAGAAAATACGCTGATGATTGGAGATTCTCTAACTGCCGACATTCAAGGTGGCAATAATGCAGGGATTGACACTATCTGGTATAATCCTCATCACCTCGAAAATCATACACAAGCCCAGCCGACCTATGAAGTTCATTCTTACCAAGACTTGCTGGATTGTTTGGATAAACTGTAAAAAGTGGTTTAGATAGCCACTTTTTGCTATAATAGAGGCAGTAAAAACGAAGGAGTTGGCGATGCAACACTCATCTTGGCATGCTTTGATTAAGGAGCAATTACCTGAGGGTTATTTCGGGAAAATCAATCAGTTTATGGATCAGGTCTATTCTCAAGGGACTATTTATCCGCCCAAAGAAAAGGTTTTTCAGGCTCTCTTGACAACACCGCTTGAAGAAGTTAAGGTGGTGATTCTAGGGCAAGATCCCTATCACGGGCCAGGTCAAGCGCAGGGCTTGAGTTTTTCTGTACCCGACTCTATCCCAGCTCCGCCATCCTTGCAAAATATCTTGAAAGAATTGTCAGATGATCTTGGCGTTAAGAAATCCCATGATTTGACAGCTTGGGCTGAGCAAGGAGTCTTACTTCTTAATGCTTGTTTGACGGTTCCTGCTGGACAGGCCAATGGTCATGCCGGTCAGATATGGGAGCCTTTTACTGATGCTGTGATTCAGGTGGTCAATCATCTAGATAGACCAGTGGTCTTTGTACTATGGGGAGCCTATGCACGCAAGAAGAAGGCCTTGGTTACCAATCCTCACCACTTGGTTATCGAATCAGCCCATCCTAGTCCTTTATCGGTTTATAGAGGATTTTGGGGTTCCAAGCCTTTTTCCAAGGCCAATGCATTCTTAAAAGAGACAGGACAAGAGCCAATCGATTGGCTTAGATAAGGAGAGAATATGCCTCAGTTAGCGACGATTTGCTACATTGATAACGGAAAAGAACTGCTCATGCTGCATCGCAATAAGAAGCCGAATGATGTCCATGAAGGCAAATGGATTGGTGTGGGTGGTAAGCTAGAGCGAGGGGAGACACCTCAAGAATGCGCTGCGCGTGAAATCCTCGAAGAGACCGGCCTCAAAGCCAAGCCAGTTCTAAAAGGTGTCATCACTTTTCCAGAATTCACGCCAGATTTAGACTGGTACACCTATGTTTTTAAGGTGACAGAGTTTGAAGGTGAGTTGATTGAATGCAACGAGGGAACATTAGAATGGGTTCCCTATGATAAAGTTTTGAGCAAGCCAACTTGGGAGGGTGACCACACCTTTGTTGAGTGGCTTTTAGAGGACAAACCCTTCTTTTCAGCTAAGTTTGTTTATGATGGGGATAAATTGTTGGATACTCAAGTTGATTTCTATGAATAAAGGAGAAAGCAGATGTTATTAATCAAAAACGGTCGTGTAATGGATCCCAAGTCTGGTTTGGATCAAGTGTGTGATGTTTTGGTCCAAGATGGGAAAATTGTCAAAATTGCTCCGGAAATCAAGGAAGAAGGAGCAGAACTGATTGATGCTACGGGTCTTGTGGTTGCACCTGGACTAGTGGATATTCATGTCCATTTCCGTGAACCTGGTCAGACCCACAAGGAAGATATCCATACTGGTGCCCTAGCAGCTGCTGCAGGTGGTTTTACAACGGTTGTCATGATGGCTAATACCAATCCAACCATCTCAACCGTGGAGACTTTGCAAGAAGTTCTCCAGTCTGCTGCCAAGGAAAAGATTAACGTCAAAACGGTTGCAACTATTACCAAGAACTTTAATGGTAAAGACTTGACTGACTTTAAGGCGCTTTTAGAAGCTGGTGCGGTTGGTTTCTCTGATGATGGTATCCCGCTTGAAAGCAGCAAAGTTCTCAAAGAAGCCTTGGAAACTGCTAAAAAACTTGGTACCTTTGTTTGTCTACACGAGGAAGATCCCGGCTTAAACGGTATTCTTGGGTTTAACGAAAACATCGCTAAGGACCACTTCAAGATTTGTGGAGCAACAGGGGTAGCAGAATACGCTATGATTGCGCGTGATGTCATGATTGCCTATGCAACTAAGGCCCATGTTCACATCCAGCATTTATCTAAGGAAGAAAGTGTCAAAGTAGTAGAGTTTGCTCAAGGTTTGGGGGCCCAAGTCACAGCAGAAGTGGCACCACAACATTTTTCTAAGACAGAAACTCTTCTTTTAACTCAAGGTAGCAATGCCAAAATGAATCCTCCGCTTCGTTTGGAGTCAGACCGCCGTGCCGTTATCGAAGGTCTCAAGTCAGGTGTTATCACAGTTATCGCGACAGACCACGCGCCTCACCATGCAGATGAGAAAAATGTTGAAGATATCACCAAAGCGCCATCTGGTATGACCGGTCTGGAAACCTCTCTTTCTCTTGGTTTAACTTATTTGGTGGAAGCTGGTGAGCTAAGCTTGATGGAATTGCTTGAAAAAATGACTGTTAATCCAGCCAAACTTTACAACTTTGAAGCTGGTTACTTGGCTGAGAATGGTCCAGCGGATATCACTATCTTTGATGCTAAGGCTGACCGCCTTGTGGACTCCCACTTTGCTTCAAAAGCAGCTAATTCACCATTTATTGGTGAAACTTTAAAAGGGCAGGTTAAATATACCATCTGCAAGGGACAAATTGTCTACCAAAACTAGATGGGATTCTGCTCTAGAAACTATAAGAATAGAGAGCGTATATGTATCCAACCCATCAATTTAAAGACAAGTTTGTCTTATTTCTTAAGATATTTTTCCCTATTCTGATCTATCAATTTGCCAATTATTCTGCCTCTTTTGTTGATACAACCATGACTGGGCAGTACAATACCATGGACTTGGCGGGGGTGTCAACCGCAACGAGTCTATGGAATCCTTTCTTTACTTTTTTAACAGGGATTGTTTCGGCCATGGTTCCCATCATAGGCCATCATCTGGGACGGGGCAAAAAGGAAGAAGTAGCATCTGATTTTTACCAATTTATCTACTTGGCTTTCGGACTGTCTTTGGTCTTGCTTGGAATGGTAGTATTCTTAGCGCCACCTGTCTTAACCAACATCGGACTAGAAGCTCAAGTGGCGGCAGTTGCAGTTTCCTATCTTTGGTACCTGTCTATTGGAATTATTCCCTTGTTGCTGTTCAGTGTCATTCGCTCTTTGTTGGATTCTCTTGGATTGACCAAGCTATCTATGTACCTCATGCTCCTATTACTTCCGCTCAATAGTGGTTTTAACTATCTCTTGATATATGGAGCTTTCGGTTTCCCTGAGCTTGGTGGCGCAGGAGCAGGACTAGGAACTTCACTAGCCTATTGGGTTTTATTGGGGATTTCTATTCTTGTTTTATTCAAACAAGAAAGGTTAAAAGCGTTACATCTTGAAAAACGCATTCCACTAAATATAGATAAAATCAAGGAAGGTGTTCGATTAGGTCTACCAATCGGGGGAACCGTATTTGCTGAAGTAGCCATTTTCTCCGTGGTTGGACTAATCATGGCTAAGTTTTCATCGCTCATCATTGCCAGTCACCAGTCAGCTATGAATTTTTCGAGTCTCATGTATGCTTTTCCTATGAGTATTTCCTCTGCTATGGCGATTGTTGTGTCTTACGAGGTGGGGGCCAAACGTTTTGAGGATGCAAAAATCTATGCTCGTCTGGGGAGAGTAACCGCCCTTATTTTTGCAGGTCTTACCCTATCTTTTCTCTACATTTTTAGAGATCGTGTAGCAAGTCTATATGGGAATGACTCTCAGTTCATTGAAACAACTGCTGTATTTCTAACCTACAGTCTCTTTTTCCAGCTAGCTGATACCTTTGCGGCTCCGCTCCAAGGAATTTTAAGAGGGTATAAGGACACTATCGTTCCTTTCTATCTTGGCTTAATCGGATATTGGGGAGTAGCGATACCACTAGGATATCTACTAGATCAAGTAACTGACTTAGGGGCATTTGCCTACTGGATTGGGTTAATTGCCAGCTTGCTTGTTTCTGGTTGTTTATATCAATGGCGTTTGAAATCCATAATGAAAAGATTGAACTAATTTTTGGAAAATATCCCGAAAACTAACTTTGTGAAAAAATGATCTAACTAAAGAAAATCCCTGTTAAAACGGGGATTTATTTTTTTACCTTGTGAAATTTTATCGGTCATATACTTTGACAGTGCTTTCTAAAAACGGTAAAATAGTAAGGTAAGAAGAAAGTTAGAAAGGCAAGAAGATGTCAACTTTAGATAAAAATCTTTTGCTAGAAATGTTCCGTAAGATGGAAGAAATCCGTCGTATGGACTTAAAAATTGCTCAGTTAGTGAAAAAGGGGAAAGTTCCCGGTATGACTCACTTTTCTGTCGGAGAGGAAGCTGCTAACGTCGGAGCTATGTTGGCTCTTAATCCAGATGATTTGATCACATCAAATCACCGTGGTCATGGACAGGCTATTGCCAAAGGGATTGACCTCAATGGAATGATGGCTGAAATCCTTGGAAAATACACTGGAACTTGTAAAGGAAAAGGTGGTTCTATGCACATCGCCGACCTGGATGCGGGTAACCTCGGTGCCAATGGTATCGTTGGTGGTGGTATGGGAATCGCTGTTGGTGCAGCTCTCAGTCAGCAAATGCAAAACACTGGAAAAATCGTCGTTTGCTTCTTTGGAGATGGTGCAACCAACGAAGGTGTTTTCCACGAAGCAGTGAACATGGCTTCTATCTGGAAACTTCCTGTTATTTTCTACTGCATTAACAACGGTTATGGGATCTCTGCGGATATCAAGAAAATGACCAATGTAGAGCATATCCATCAACGTAGTGCGGCATATGGAATTCCTGGAATGTTTATCGAAGATGGGAACAACGTCATCGATGTCTATGAAGGATTTAAGAAAGCTGTAGATCATGTTCGTGGTGGCAATGGCCCAGTCTTGATCGAAAGTGTAACCTATCGCTGGCTTGGCCACTCATCATCTGACCCTGGTAAATATCGTACTCGTGAAGAAGTGGAATTGTGGAAACAAAAAGACCCAATCGAAAACCTTCGCAAATACCTCATTGAAAACAATATTGCAAGTGCAGAAGAATTGGAAGAAATTCAAGCACAAGTCAAGGAAGCAGTAGAAGCTTCTGTTAAATTTGCTGAAGAAAGCCCATTCCCACCACTAGAATCAGCATTTGAAGATATTTACGCAGACTAAGGAGAAAGAGATAAAAATGGAAACAAAAACAATGTCCTTCCGTGACACCATTATCCTTGCTATGTCTGAGGAAATGCGTCGCGATGAAAATGTATTCTTGATGGGAGAAGACGTCGGTGTCTTCGGCGGAGACTTCGGAACTTCTGTTGGAATGCTCGAAGAATTTGGTCCAGAACGTATCCGTGACTGTCCGATTTCTGAAGCTGCCATCTCTGGAGCAGCAGCAGGAGCGGCTATGACAGGACTTCGCCCAATCGTTGATATGACCTTCATGGACTTCTCAGTCATTGCCATGGACAATATCGTTAACCAAGCTGCTAAAACACGTTATATGTTTGGTGGTAAAGGTCAGGTTCCAATGACTGTTCGTTGTGCAGCTGGTAACGGAGTTGGTTCTGCGGCTCAGCACTCGCAATCCCTAGAGTCTTGGTTCACTCACATTCCTGGACTTAAGGTTGTAGCACCAGGTACACCTGCGGATATGAAAGGACTGCTCAAGTCTTCTATCCGTGATAACAACCCAGTTATCATTCTTGAGTACAAGTCAGAATTTAACCAAAAAGGGGAAGTGCCAGTTGATCCAGACTACACAATCCCACTTGGAGTTGGGGAAATCAAACGCGAAGGTACAGATGTAACAGTTGTTACTTATGGTAAAATGCTTCGCCGTGTGGTTCAAGCAGCTGAAGAATTGGCCGAAGAAGGAATTTCAGTTGAAATTGTGGACCCACGTACCCTTGTTCCACTTGATAAGGATATCATCATTAACTCAGTGAAGAAGACTGGTAAAGTTGTTCTGGTCAACGACGCCCACAAAACAAGTGGCTATATCGGAGAGATTTCAGCAATTATTTCAGAATCAGAAGCATTTGATTATCTAGATGCACCAATCCGCCGTTGTGCAGGAGAAGATGTACCGATGCCTTATGCACAAAACCTAGAAAATGCTATGATTCCAACCGTTGAAAGCATCAAAGATGCCATCCGTAAGACTTATAACAAAGAATAATACATAATATAAGTTATGTAAATAAAATAAAAAAGACGAGAAACTTTGTATCTTTTAGGTGCAAAACTCTTTTCGTCCTAAATATCTTAGTATAGAATTGGAGAGGTCATGGCTGATGACAAGCTAAGAGCGACTCCTGCGGCTAGAAAGTTAGCGGATGAACTAGGTATCAACCTCTACGACGTTTCTGGCTCAGGTGCAAACGGTCGTGTCCACAAAGAAGACGTGGAAACTTATAAAGACACAAACGTGGTTCGCATTTCGCCACTTGCAAAAAGAATTGCCCTCGAACATAACATTGCTTGGCAGGAAATCCAAGGAACAGGTCATCGTGGTAAAATCATGAAGAAGGACGTTTTGGCCTTGCTTCCTGAAAATATCGAAAACGACACCATCAAGTCTCCTGCTCAGATTGAAAAAGTGGAAGAAGTTCCAGACAATATCACTCCTTATGGTGAGATTGAGCGTATTCCAATGACACCAATGCGTAAGGTTATCGCGCAACGTATGGTTGAATCTTATCTAACTGCGCCAACTTTCACACTCAACTACGATGTCGATATGTCAGAAATGTTGGCTCTTCGTAAGAAGGTTCTTGAGCCAATTATGGAAGCAACTGGTAAGAAGACTACTGTAACAGACCTTCTTTCTCTCGCTGTTGTTAAGACACTCATGAAACACCCTTACATCAACGCTTCATTGACAGAAGATGGAAAGACCATTATCACTCATAACTATGTCAACCTTGCTATGGCAGTTGGAATGGATAATGGATTGATGACACCTGTTGTTTATAATGCTGAAAAGATGAGCCTTTCAGAGCTGGTTGTAGCCTTCAAGGATGTCATTGGTCGTACCTTGGATGGTAAATTAGCTCCAAGTGAGTTGCAAAACTCAACCTTCACAATTAGTAACTTGGGAATGTTTGGCGTTCAGTCCTTTGGTCCGATTATTAACCAACCAAACTCAGCTATCCTCGGGGTTAGCTCAACAGTTGAGAAACCTGTAGTTGTCAATGGTGAGATTGTCATACGCCCTATCATGAGCCTTGGATTAACCATTGACCACCGTGTTGTAGATGGTATGGCTGGTGCTAAGTTTATGAAAGACTTAAAAGCCTTGATTGAGAATCCAATCTCAATGTTGGTTTAAGTCAGCTATTGTTATTTTAGAGATTTAGATAAAGGAAGTAAGACATGGCCTTAGAAGTAATTATGCCAAAAGCCGGCGTGGATATGACAGAAGGACAAATCGTCCAATGGAATAAAAAAGTCGGAGAATTTGTAAAAGAAGGAGAAATCCTTTTGGAAATCATGACTGACAAAGTCAGCATGGAACTGGAAGCCGAAGAAGATGGATACTTGATTGCCATCCTTAAAGGAGATGGTGAAACTGTTCCAGTAACTGAAGTTATCGGTTACCTTGGAGAAGAAGGGGAAAACATCCCAACAGCTGGAGCAGCTGCGCCAGAATCAAAACCTGCACCTGCAGCTAGTGTTTCAAACGACGATGGTAAGAGCGATGATGCCTTTGATATCGTTGTGATTGGTGGAGGTCCTGCTGGATATGTAGCAGCCATTAAAGCTGCCCAACTTGGCGGTAAGGTTGCCCTTGTTGAGAAATCAGAACTCGGTGGAACCTGCTTGAACCGTGGCTGTATCCCAACCAAGACCTACCTTCACAACGCTGAAATCATCGAAAACATCGGTCATGCAGCAAACCGTGGTATCGTCATCGAAAATCCAAACTTCACTGTAGATATGGATAAACTCCTTGAAACCAAGTCTAAGGTTGTCAATACTTTAGTTGGCGGAGTTGCGGGTCTTCTTCGTAGCTACGGAGTTACTGTTCATAAAGGAATTGGTACCATCACTAAAGACAAGAATGTCTTGGTAAATGGTTCAGAATTGCTTGAAACCAAGAAAATCATCCTTGCTGGTGGTTCAAAAGTCAGCAAGATCAACGTCCCTGGTATGGAATCTCAACTTGTCATGACCAGCGACGACATCCTTGAAATGAACGAAGTTCCAGAAAGCCTTGTGATCATCGGTGGTGGGGTTGTCGGTATCGAACTCGGTCAGGCCTTCATGACATTTGGTTCAAAAGTGACTGTTATCGAAATGATGGACCGTATCGTGCCAGCTATGGATGCAGAAGTTTCTAAGAATCTTCGCTTGATTCTTGAGCGTAAAGGTATGACTATCTTAACAGGTACAAAATTGCAAGAAATCATCGAAGAAAATGGTCAACTTCGTATCAAGGTTGAAGGAAAAGACGATATCATCGCAAGCAAAGCTCTTCTTTCAATCGGTCGTGTGCCAGACCTTGAAGGAATTGGCGATGTTGAGTTTGAATTGGATCGTGGTCGCATCAAGGTCAACGAATACATGGAAACTTCTGTTCCAGGTATCTACGCACCAGGTGATATTAATGGTACTAAGATGTTAGCGCACGCAGCCTTCCGTATGGGTGAAGTTGCCGCTGAAAATGCCCTTAAAGGAAATCATGCTGTTGCCAAATTGAACTTGACTCCTGCAGCCATTTACACTCTTCCTGAAGTAGCAGCAGTAGGTTTAACAGAAGAGCAAGCTCGCGAGAAATACGATGTTGCTATCGGTAAATTCAACTTTGCGGCTAACGGACGTGCCATTGCCTCAGATGCAGCTCAAGGTTTCGTAAAAGTCATCGCTGATAAGAAATACGGAGAAATCCTTGGTGTCCATATCATTGGACCTGCAGCTGCAGAATTGATTAACGAGGCATCAAGCATTATCGAAATGGAAATCACTGTTGAAGAAATGCTGAAGACTATCCACGGACACCCAACCTACTCTGAAGTGATGTACGAAGCATTTGCGGATGTTTTAGGAATGGCTATCCATTCACCTAAGAAAAATAAATAAGATTTTCAACTAAATTTTCTTAAAGTAGTACGGACGGCAGCGACCTCTATTAGAGTTCCATGCCTAAAAATTGAGCCTCTTGTCTCAATTTTTCCGAGAAATGTAACGTGTTATCGTTACATTTCTTTTTACCGCTTTAGAAAATTGGATTGCTATGAATAGAATTTAAAAACTAAATTTTTGGAAATACTATGAAATATATTATCAATCATTCAAACGACACTGCATTTAATATCGCCTTGGAGGAATATGCATTTAAACATCTTTTGGATGAGGATCAAATCTTCCTACTTTGGATTAACAAGCCATCTATCATTGTCGGGCGTCACCAGAATACTATCGAAGAAATCAACCGTGATTATGTTCGAGAAAATGGTATTGAGGTAGTCCGCCGTATCAGTGGTGGTGGAGCTGTTTATCACGATCTGAACAACCTCAACTACACGATTATCTCAAAAGAAGATGAAAACAAGGCCTTTGACTTCAAGAGCTTCTCAACTCCAGTTATCAATACCTTGGCTCAACTAGGTGTTAAGGCTGAATTCACAGGCCGTAATGACCTTGAGATTGACGGTAAGAAATTCTGTGGAAATGCCCAAGCCTATATCAATGGACGTATCATGCACCACGGTTGCTTGCTCTTTGACGTTGATCTGTCAGTCCTTGCTAACGTACTCAAGGTTTCAAAGGACAAATTTGAGTCAAAAGGTGTGAAATCCGTCCGTGCTCGTGTGACCAATATTGTCAATGAATTACCAGAAAAAATCACAGTTGAAGAATTCCGTGATTTGCTATTGGAATACATGAAAAAAGAGTACCCAGAGATGACAGAATACGTTTTTTCTGAGGAAGAATTGGCTGAAATCAATCGCATCAAGGATACCAAGTTTGGTACATGGGACTGGAATTATGGTAAATCACCTGAATTTAACGTCCGTCGTGGAACAAAATTCACTAGTGGTAAGGTAGAAGTCTTTGCCAACGTCCTTGAATCAAAAATCCAAGACATCAAGATCTATGGTGACTTCTTTGGTATCGAAGACGTTGCAGCTGTAGAGGATGTCCTTCGTGGAGTGAAATACGAACGCGAAGATGTCCTCAAGTCACTAGAAACGATTGATATCACACGCTACTTTGCTGGAATTAGCCGTGAAGAAATCGCTGAAGCAGTAGTGGAATAAATCAAAAAGAAGTTGCTTGTTTTAGCAGCTTCTTTTTATGAGCAATATTTTACATAAATAATTTTATGTAGCCTATAAACTATCCAAAGCATTCTTTTGTTCATCATTGACGATATGGGTATAGAGGTCAGTGACTTGTGTACTAGCATGCCCTAGCTGGTGGCTGACCAAAACTTGCGATTTAGTAGCATCATAGAGCCTAGTCGCCAGGGTATGGCGTAGTTTGTGGGGAGTTACACGGACTTTGAAGTCCTCAGAGTACTTAGCAACCATTTTTTCCACACTAGAAGCATCAATACGATTAGGAACACCTCGATAGAGTGTCAGAAAAAGCGCTGTATCTGTCTTTTCCGTCTTATAGCGTTGATTTCGAATGGCGAGATAATTCTCTAGATAAGGCTTAGCAAAAGCAGCGACATTGACAGAATCACGTTTTCCCCCTTTTCGAGTAACATCGATAACCATCATTTTGAGATTAAGGTCTCTTAGATCCAAATTAACAGCTTCAGATAAGCGGACACCAGACGCCAAGAGAAGGGCAATAATGGCTAAATCACGTTCTTTATTTTTATTGAATGACGAGAGAGCACGATTTGAGAGTTGTTGTGGGTACTCTTGGTCAATATAAGTCAGAAAACCTTCTGTTTCATCACCTAGAAAGAGTTTTTGCTTGATGTTTTCAGCTCTGGCAGCAAGTGTTTCTTTCTTTTTCTTGGTTGAAACTTTCTTCATTACATTACGATAGAAATAAGGCTCCCCCTGGTCGTTTTCGACTTCCTCGGTTAGATACTTGTAAAGACTAGATAGTGCTGACAAAGTGCGATTGATTGTTGTCTGAGAGACACCTTGTTTAGTTGTATTAGCATTCAGCAAAGGTCGTTCACGAAGATATAGAATAAAGGACTCCATGTCTTTTTTAGACATATTTTCCAAGACCGATAAAGGAATATCGACCATTTTATCCGCATTTGAGATTCCAGACTCCAAAACCCAGCTGAAAAATCGATCGTATTCCTTGAGGTATTCGTATAAGGTTGTAAAACTGTAGGGCACAGCAAGCTTAGATTGGTAGTATTCCAGAACATACCAGGGCATGATTTGTTTTAGTTTGTCGATTCGCTCCAGTAAAATCTCACGTTTCATGTATTTTCTCCATAATTAAGTCTACTAGTAGTATAGCATAGACTTATATATTTTTCAAGAAAATTATAGTTTTTCGGAAAGATATTATAAGAAACTTAAAACAGAAGTCTAACTTTCCCCCAGTTATTTGGTTTAAATTATTCAAGTGTTCATCAGTATATTGGAAATACATCATAGTTCTCCTTGCTCACTATCAGAATAAGTAATTTTCACTGAATTTAAAGTTTGCCCTTTATGAGTTTCTAAATACTGCCAATCTTCGTTTGTTTCTTGACGTCCACCATAATTGGTTTTATAGTTTAAATGATGATTAATTCCATATGAAAGAGTTCTTTCATCTTTAAATTTAATTTCGACATCACAAGACCACGAACCAGGAGGGCTTGTGTACTCTGGATTGGAAATTTTAATCTCCTCAATCCCTTGGTAGGAATTCTTTAAAGCATTCACCAAACTAACTTCATACTCTCTATTTCGACGTTCTTCTTGAGACTTCCCTAACATACTAAACATAAAAACACCTCCTGCTGTAATGAATGCAACTAACAAAACGATTAGTAGACTTTTATAACTTTTTTTAGTGTTGGAATTGTTCATTTAAGCTTTTCTCCTTTTTCTTATTATACTATAAGATTTGTCTATATTACACTATAATAAGAAAAAATTATTTTAAATCTATCAATCATAGTAGGATTTCCTAGGTCCGTTCCCGCAGCAATCACAGCTACATTTTTATAATCTGGTTTGCCGTTGACAATAGGTGCAACTGCCAGTCCATCAAAACCTGTTTCAGTGTCAGACTTAGTGGCAACAACACGGAATTCTTGACCATCGAAGGTGGTTATAGTGTTGGTTTTTTCTAAATCATCAGGAGATATACTTTCAATGAGATTTGAATTGACATAAGTCCTACCGTTACGCTTAGCAAATTCAAGATTTACACTATATACAGCATAATCCCGATTCAAATTGTTTAACTGCTCATCTGTATAGGAAAATGTCATCATTGTTCTCCCGTGCTATTATCTGAATATGTAACAATTACTTTTAAGTCGGTCACTCCTTTGTAATTGTTAAGGAATTGCCTTTTCTCATTGGTCAATGAACCTTGATAATTCTTTTTATCATGGAGTCCATGGCCTATCCTATACTTAGTTTTTCTTTCATCATTAAATTTGATTTCTACATCACAAGACCATGAACCTGGAGGGTTTGTGTAGTTTGGATTGGAAATCTTAATCTCCTCAATCCCTTCATAGGAATTTTTTAAAGCGTTGACCAAGCTGATTTCGTACTCTCTATTCCGACGCTCCTCTTGAGACTTCCCTAACATGCTAAACATAAAAACACCTCCTACTGTGATAATTGCAATTGACAAAACGATTAATAGCCATTTATGACTTTTTTTAATGCTGGAATTGTTCATTTAAGATTTCCTCCTTTTTCTTGTTATACTATAAGATTAGTCTATATTACACTATAATAAGAAAAAGTTCTCTTTTACATCTCTGCTTTCCATTGTCGAAACTCCTTGGCTAATTGTGTGTCTGTTGCCACTGTTTTTTCGATGACTTCCTGTAATTGTTTATCCATATTTTCAAATGCTTGGGCGGAAGCATTCATCTTAGTGGCTGTTTGATTTGTCTCTGTCTGAAATGTATCGATGAACTGTGCTTGAGTGATACATTGGCTAGCAAAAAGTGCCTCAACTTCATAGGGAGCTAATGCACTGTAGCTCGTAAAGTCGATTTTTGACCAAATTTCTTGTAATTCCTGATTGGCTTTTTGGGCTAAGGCGCTCACTTCATCAGCTCCAGTTCTTGCTGCCGTAGCCATAGATGATGATAAGATAGAACCCTGAGCTGCATCTAAGTATATTTCTTCAGAGCTACTAATACCACCTGATGACCATTTTGACTTCAAGTCCTTGTAATGAGCCATTCCTCGGAGACTGTTAGCATACGCTCGATAAACGCCACTAACCAAGGGCTTCCCACCTTTACCATCAACAACTTGACCTGTTACAGGATCAAACTCCCAGTCCTCAATTTTATGGCTAGATCCATCAAGCCAGTATATTGTATCAGGCATTTTTAAGAAGGACTTATTAAACCATTCAGGGTGATTGAAATCGTTCCAACGTACTACATCATCATGTTTTCTACGGTAATCAATAAACATGGCTGGATTTTTATCAATAAATGCTTTTTCTTCGTTAGAAAGTGATAGATAAGTGAACCAAGCGTTAAAAGTTGTAGTTGGAATATGATATTTAGCTCCTACCTTTAGCATATAAGAGCCTTGCGAATAGCCAGATAGTTGACTAACTTCATATCTAGGATCATCCATAATTTCTTTTACAAATCGGTCTGCTACAAAATATTGAGGAGATAAGGATATTTCTCTTTCAATAAGGCAGTGGAAACATCAATCTTAGTAGGACTCTCTGGATCCGTTCCCGCAGCAATCACAGCTATACTTTTATAATCCGGTTCACCGTTGACTATGGGAGCTACCGCCAAACCATCAAAACCTGTTCCTTGGTGAGACTTAGTCGCAATAACACGAAATTCTTGACCATCGGAGGTGGTAATCATATTTTTTTCATTTTCCAATAGATTATTGTCTTCTTTGTTGACAATAGTATATGTTTGATTTTCATCACGATTTGCATATTCATCATTGATACTGTATACATTCTTTCCGTGATTCAATTCATTAAGTTGTTTATCAGTATAATTAAATACCATTACTGTTCTCCTGTTTCACCATTTGAATAAATCACTTTTACATTGGTTTCTGTAATTCCATGATGGCTTGTTAAATATTGATTATCATCTTTTCGAGAACTATTTTGAAAATCTCTACTTCTTATTTCGTTATTTTGTTTATTAAATGCGATTATATAACTTAGTTGCTTGTTGTCGGAGAAAATTATTTTAACTTTTGCTCCCCAAGCATCTGACGGAATTGATGCATATGAAGGGTCGGTTATATGCACTTCCTCAATCCCTTGGTAAGTATTTTTTAAAACATTAACAAGACTCACTTCATACTCTCTATTTCGACGTTCTTCTTGAGATTTCCCTAACATGCTAAACATAAAAACACCTCCTGCTGTGATGGTTGCGAGTAACAAAACGATTAATAGTCTTTTATATCTTTTTTTATTGCTGGAATTGTTCATTTAAGTTTTTCTCCTTTTTCTACTTGAAAACTCACCATTTACAATATAAATAGCAAAATCTTGGTTTAAAATATTCAATTGAATATCAGTATAATTAAATACTATTACTGTTCCCCACTTTCTTTGTTAGAGTACGTAACCGTAACTGTATTAGTTGTTATTCCTTTTCTTCGGTTAAGAAAATCTCGCTGTCTATAAGTCATACGACCATTGTAATTTTCTATCTCATCTAAGTTATGTGGAATTCCATAGAATATTTTTTTCCCATCTTCAAACAAAATATCAACCGTACAAGACCAGTCACCAGGAGGGTTCGTATATGTTGGATTGGAAATTTCAATCTCTTCAATCCCTTCATAAGAATTCTTTAAGGAATTCACCAAACTAACTTCGTACTCTCTATTTCGACGTTCTTCTTGGGATTTTCCTAACATACTAAACATAAAAATACCAACTGCTGTGATAATTGCGATTGACAAAACGATTAGTAACCTTTTATGACTTTTTTTGATGCCAGAATTACTCATTTAAGCTTTCCTCCTTTTTCTTATTATACAATATTTTAAATTAATTTTAACTATATAAGAAGTAAAAACCGATCTCATTGCTGAAAACGGTTTTTAAAAGTATTAAATTATAACCTTAATTTACATAATTTATATTATGTAAATATCATCTACAACAACATATCTTTGACTTTTCCAATTTCACTTTTTGGAATCACCAGGTGAATCATATCACCCAGATACATTCTAGTTGAGCCGTTAACTGTTTGGCTCTTGCCATTATGGACTTGGGTGGTAATGAGTACGTTATGTGGCAAG
Source organism: uncultured Streptococcus sp. (assembly GCA_963554245.1). Lineage (GTDB taxonomy): Bacteria > Bacillota > Bacilli > Lactobacillales > Streptococcaceae > Streptococcus. Next base: position 34,396 of record CAUVRF010000003.1, on the reverse strand, counting down.
TTGAGCTCGTGAACCTGTTTTCCAGCGATTTTGTCAGACACAGGGATTTCTATGAGGGTGACTTCTCCCTCGTCTGTTGCTTCTTCTGGTAGCATTTTTTCCAGCATGGCCTCATAGACTGGTGCCCCCTTGAGTAGATCCATGACGATGTAGGCGACTAAGGTCACTAAGCCAAGTGGCATGAGGTTGCGAATATCTCCGACCATCTCGGTTACGAGTATCATAGCGGTTAAGGGAGCCTTGGATATTGCCCCAAAGTAGCCACTCATTCCTAAAATAACAAATATAGGAAATTGCTCCTGACTGACAAGCCCAAGATTGACACAAATGACACCGACTAGGGCACCAAGTAAGGAACCAAGCGCCAGAATGGGAAGGAAAATCCCTCCTGGAAGGCCACTTCCATAACTAATCATGCTCCAAACAAAGCGAATCAAAAAGTAAACTAATAGAACTTGGAAACTAAAATCTTGTTCAGTTAAGGAAAGAACCAGCTGATTTCCACCACCAAGGATTTGTGGTAAGAAGATTCCGACTGGGATGATGAGAATGAAAGCCAGAATTGGATAATAAGCTCTATCCAAACGGATTTTTTGACCAAGCCAGTCATAAACTCTACCAATATTGAGCACAGCTTTCTCATAGAGAAAACCAGATAGTCCAAGAAAAACTCCCATAAGGAGGTAAATCCAATACTGGTCTAGGGTCATGAGTGGGATGTTGTCTGGCATGTCCAGTACGGGTGTTAAGCCAAATATGAGTAATGAGACAAAGTTTGCTACGAGACTAGCTGCGAGAGTAGATACCCAGAAAAAGCGTGAAAAATGGTGATAAACTTCTTCTACCACAAAGAGAAGTCCTGCAATAGGAGCATTAAAGGCTGCGGCTAATCCTGCTGCAGCTCCACTTGCAATAAGGGAACGTTCCTCAACTGGACTGGATTTGAGCCACTTAGCAATTCCTTTACCGCCGACAGCTCCAAGTTGAATACTTGGTCCTTCACGCCCCAGCATGAGTCCACTGGCAATTGCAAGAATTCCTAGAACATATTTTTTCCAAAGAACGCCCCACCAGTTGAGGGTCATGAGTCCCTTTAATTCAGCTTCGACTTGAGGAATTCCTGAACCTTTGATGTCTTTTTCTGACCGAGTTAATTTCGCACTGAGCCAACAAACTATTAAATAAAATAGACCAATGATAAAAAGATTGCGCACTAGGTGCGCTTGATCTTGATAAAGTCCTTGTATCAGGTGGAAACCCTTTTCGATTAAGAAACGAAAGGATCCGACGATTAGCCCGACGACGAGACCAACAATGACTCCTCGCCCAACTTGGGATAATATGGTGCTTGAGGCAAAGGCAAATTCTTTCTTGGAACTAAGTGTTTCTGACTGTTCCTCCATAATCATTTCCTCTTACTTATCTTTCTTGGTTGAAACCAGTGTTTTGACTGGTTCAAAACTGATTCGGTGAATTTGGGTGATACCTAGTTTTTCCAATCCTTCTAGATGTTTAGCTGTTCCATATCCTGCATTAGCCGTGAAATCATAGCCGGGATATTGATTATCATAGTCCTTCATAATATTATCCCGTGTCACCTTGGCCACTATAGATGCAGCTGCAATTGAGAGGGAGTTTGCATCTCCTTTGATGATTGCTGTTTGAGAAATCGGCAACTCCAGTTTTATGGCATCTATCAAGAGGTGCTCAGGTTGCGGACTGAGCTGGGAGATTGCTTCCTTCATGGCAAGTTTGGTCGCTTCGTAGATATTGACTTGGTCAATGATGTGATTATCCTTGATACCAATACCTATTGCCAAGGCTTGGTCTTGAATGGCTTGATAAATTTCCAGATGTTTCTTTTTGGGGATTTTTTTGCTGTCGTTGAGGCCTCTAATCTTACAATTTTTTGGCAAAATAACGGCTGCAGCGACCACAGGACCAGCCAGAGGACCACGGCCGACCTCGTCAACACCTGCTATTAGGGTCAATCCTTGTTTATAAAGCTCTTTTTCATAGGAAAGCATGGATTCCAAACGAAGGTTTTCATCCAGTTCCGCCTGAATGGCCTTTTTACGCTTGCTGATTTCCTTTTGAACTCCAGAACGAGTATCTTTTTCGAATTCTAGAAAAAGAGGATTGTCTAATTCTTTAACAGTGGCAAGAAGTTCTCTGATTTCTTTAATCGTCGTCATCAATGTCGTCCAATGTATCTAAGGTATAGTTACCGAGTTTTCCATCACGGACTTCCTTGACGAAGAGGCTGTAAAAGCGGTCGTAGTCGTCTCGGAAACCAAGGGCACGGGTCATATCCATGATAATAACAGGTGCTTCTTCTTCTATTTTCATTTGTTTGAAGCGTTCAGCTAGCTTTTCTGGATAATGTTTTTTGAAATAATTGAGACCAAAAATGGTCACTTCATCCATTGGGAGTAGTTGATCTTTAATTGCCCCTGTTAGGGCTAGTTTCAAAGCAACGGTTTCGTCTTCAAATTTAGGCCAAAGAATCCCTGGTGTGTCTAGGATTTCCAGGTCTTTATTGGTTTTGAGCCACTGTTGCCCCTTGGTAACACCTGGTTTATTGCCGACAACTGCAATCTTTTTCCCAGCCAAACGGTTCATGAGAGTTGACTTACCGGCATTTGGAATTCCGATAATCATAGTACGCAAGGTTTCGATTTTGATACCGCGTTCTTTCTGGCGTGCAATCTTATCAGCCATGAGCTTTTTAGCAGCATCAGTCACAACTTTTACAGTAACTTGCTCTTTGGAGTTGATAGCCAGAGTTTGAATTCCCTGTGATTCAAAATACTGACGCCATTCTTTGGTCATTGCTGGATCTGCTAAGTCCGCTTTATTTAAAATCAAGAGTTTTGGTTTATCACCCACAATCTTGTTTAACATAGGATTTTGACTAGATAAAGGTAGCCGTGCATCCACCAAAATCGTCACAAAATCAACAAATTTTAGATTCTCCTGAACTTGTCGCCGAGCCTTAGACATGTGGCCCGGGAACCATTGAATTGTAGCCATAAATTTCCCTTTCCGACTAAAAAAACGTAGTAAAAACGTTTTCTCTCTTATCGTCTATTCTATCATAAATTAGGAACTTTTGCACAGCCTTTGACCACAACAAATGATAAATAGTAATCGTGCGAAATATCCTTGATGCCAGCAACGATTGACTTGACTTTTTTTACTGACGAGTATATACTTAGTGTATACAAATTCGTGGAGGTAGAGCGATGAATACAGTAAAGACTCGGAAGGTAGGGAACTCTCTCACTGTGACCATTCCTAAAAATTTGGGTATGACAGAAGGTCAAGAAATGGTTGTCTACAAAGGGATTGACGGAGTCATTGTCTTAGCTCCAAAACTGAAAGATCCTTTTGATGGAATTACTGATTTGAGAATGACAAACGATTTTGAAGGGGTAGGGTCACTTGATAGCGAAATTTGACTATATTCCTGAAAAGCAGGATATCATTTGGCTGGACTTTGATCCATCAGTCGGTCGAGAAATCCAGAAACGGCGACCTGCCTTGGTTGTTTCTAGGAGAGAATATGCCTTGCAAACTGGTTTTGTGGCTGTCTGTCCTATCACTCATGGCCAACGTCGTTTGGCAGAAAAAGGCTTGCTTGTTCCTGTCTCATCGGACAAGGTAGATGGCGCTGTCAATCCATTTCAACTGTATACCTTTGATTTTCGGATGCGTAATGCTCAAAAAATAACAAGAATGGACACGCAGTGTTTTCAGAAAGTCGTCCAACTTTACCAGTACATCTTTGGAGATACATAAATCCTACCATGCATAGACAAGGTAGAATTTTTTCTATATGAGTAACCTATCTAGAAACGGGTGAAGGCAGTTTGTCAAAATCCCTCTAATCCAGCTTTCCTGTGCTGAAGATAGATGCTCTGCCTGAAGGCATTCTTTTAGAAAATTGCGGACTTGTTCTGGTGAGATTTCAAACTCTAAAGCTTTCATCTTGTAGAAAAAGTCGATGAGATGCCCAGATAAGTAATCATCTGAAAAGGGTACTTCACCACTTTTTCGATACTCTAGTAAGAGTCGAGCAAATCTGGCTTTTTCATCAGGCAAACCACGAAAATAGGAATTAAGAAGCCAAGTCTGCTTCTGCTTTCGTTCAATAGGATCTTGATTTGCAATTCGCTGATCCTTTTCCAGCTCCTTTTGGTTTTGTTTAGCCTTGACAGCCCGTTCGTCTCTATTCTTACCAAAGAGGATTTTCTCCCATTTTCGTTCTTCTTGGGTCAAGGTTTCTGTAAAGCCAAAGTAATCTTGATAAGCTCGTTCTGCAGGTCCCATGGCAAGAATGAGATTGTCAGCGTATTGCTTGGCGATTTTATCTCTTTTCTTGCGTTCTTTCTCTGCTTGAATCCGTAAATGCTGCTCGTAGTCTATTTTTTCCTTACCTAGCTTGACAAGGTAGAGTTGATCATCAGACTTTCCAAGTAGAAAGGGTTTGATACATTTTTCAAGGACTTCTTCTAGACGTGCCTTCTTTTTTGGTTCTGCCTTGGTCCAACTTCCGCCTTGGAAGACTTCTAGGAAGAGCTGATAGTCTCTCTCAGGTGCGGATTGATTGCCACGATTGGCTTTGAAAACACCTTTTTCCCAAAACCATTTTAGAAGTCGTTCGTTAAAATCGCTTTTATTGACCTTGATTTTTTCCTTTTTCTGAGCCTTTCTGGTTAGGTTTTCAACTTTTCTGAGTAGTCTTTCTTCCTCTTCCAGTTGCTGATCGAGGCTAATACGATGAAAATGGCGAACACAGTCGCTTCCTATAGGGAAGAGACGTTGGCCTGTAACTCCGTTAAAGAGTTCGTAGGCGTATTTTATGGCGTTCCCACAGACGCAATTGCTACGGCCAATGCCATTAAAAATCAAGGAAACTTCATTCCATTCCTTGGTAGCTTGATCCCAAGTATCGGCTTTTGAAGCCTGTAAAACCGCATCGTGCAGGGATTTTCTAACTGGAAGAGTCATGAGGTTTCCTTTCTAGGTTATACTTTTACAACTTGAACCTCGTCTTTACCGAGTAAAATCAAGTATTTCTCAATATTTTCAATCAAATAAGCTCGTGATAAGGCCTCACCATATAGGGCTAACTGGCCACGATAGCGGTCTATGAGTTGACTTGGTTGATCATAACGGTCAGTCTTGTAGTCGAAAAGAACGATACGATCCTTATAAAGAAGATAGCCATCCAAGATTCCACGAACAACAAAGTCTTCCTGACTCTTTTGGTCGCGTTTGAGCATGGAGAAAGGTTGCTCGCGATAAAGATGGCTGGTATTACCAAGAATCTCCTGACCAAGTGATGTGTCAAAGAAAGCTAGGATTTTAGAAAGATTGATTTTGTCTCTAACAGCTGGACTAGTCTGAACTTGTTTGAGAGTTTCTGCCAGACTAGCAAGTGTTGGTTGCTGACTGAGGTCAATTCTCTGCATGAGTTCGTGGGTTGCACTACCAATCTCAGCTCCAGTTACCTTTTCTTTAGTTGAAAAATCTGGTAAATCAAAGCTGATTTTCTTCTCAGTTGATTGAGTTTGGTTAGCAATTTGAACACCCTCCATATCCATAACGGGTTCGTAGAATTTCTTGATTTGACTTGGGGTTTGAACACTTGGTAGTTCAATGGCTGCGCGGTGAAGAGTATTATAAACTTCCACCTCTTTCAGCATTCCCAGAGCTTCTTTGATGGTTTCTGACTGGCGGTTGCTTGCTTGAGAGCTATCTTGTAGAGGACTCTTGTTTTCCAATTCTCCGATAGCTTCTCTGGTCAGCTGGTCTTCACCAATAAAGCGATAACTAAAGTTGAGATTGTCCTTGGCAAATACTTTGCTGATAGCCCAAATCCAATCTTGGAAATTTCTTGCTTGCAGTCTGGTATTGCTATCTAATTTTCCGTTATTTGCTGCCGGGTATTCCTTTGCTTCCAGCTTTTCACGAGAACCCTTACCGACAAGATAAAGTTTTCTCTCGGCTCGCGTCATGGCAACATACAGCAGACGCATCTGTTCAGAATAGCTAGCCAGTTGCAATTCTTCTTCATTCTGCATATAGGTCAGGCTGGGAATGGAGAGTTTGATGGTTTTAGGATAGTGTGCTTCCACTGCTCCTGTTTCCACCTTGGCAATGTATTTGACACCAAGCCCATTTTGACGACTGTGAATAACGTCTGACATCGAGTCTTGCTTGTTGAAGTCCTGATCCATATTGAGGATAAAGACATAAGGGAACTCCAGCCCTTTACTCTTGTGAATAGTCATGAGTTCCACAGCATCTTTTGGCGGCGCGACAGGCACGCTTGCAAGATCGTGCTGGGCTTCTAGGACTTGGTCAATCATACGGATAAAACGCGACAAGCCCTTAAAATTACTCTTTTCAAACTGGTCAGCGCGCAGAGCTAGGGCGTAGAGATTAGCCTGTCTGGCTGGACCGTTTGGCAAAGCTCCAACATAGTCATAGTAAAAACGGTCGTTGTAAATCTTCCAAATCAAGTCATAGAGAGAATGAGTTTTGGCATACAAGCGCCAAGAATCCAAAATATCCAAGAATTGATTGAGTTTTTCAGCTAGAGCTGTATAAATCAAGTTTTTCTGACTTGTTGCCTGTTCTTGAGCATTGACAAGCTTCTCGTAAAGATTCTCTTGGACTTTATCTTCTGCTTTCTGAAGAGATAAACGTGCCAACTCGTCCTCATCAAAGCTAAACATAGGAGACTTCATAAGTGCTACCAAGGCATAGTCTTGCAGAGGATTGTGAATGACGCGCAGGGTGTCCAGCATGACTTGTACTTCTAGGGATTGGAGATAATTGTTTTGCTCACCGTCGGTTTTAACTGGAATTCCGTACTCAGATAAGGCAAGTAGAATCTGGTCATTTCGACTGCGACTGGAGATCAAAAGGGCAATTTCTTTGAAGGCAACACCTTTTTCCTGATGAAGCTTCAGGATTTCCTTGATGACCAGCCGCATTTCCCCAGTGAGTTTCGTTTCTGCCTGACTCTCTTCCTCCTCTTGCCCACTATCGTCCTTGTCGTATAAGAGAAATTCCGCCTTGTTGTCTGGATTAGGAGTCAGTTTGGTATTGGCAAAAACAAGCTGGTGCATGCTGTCATAGTTGATTTCACCGACCTCTTGGTCCATAAGGCGTCCAAAAACATCATTGGTTGCTGACAGCACTTCTGAACTACTACGGAAATTTTCCTTGAGCAAAATCAGCTTTCCTTCTTGAGGATTTTGCGCATAGCGTTGAAATTTTTCATTGAAAATCCGCGGATCTGCCTGGCGAAAACGGTAGATGGACTGCTTGATATCCCCCACCATAAAGCGATTATGACCATTCGACAGCAATTCCAGCATGCGTTCTTGAATGTGGTTGGTATCCTGATACTCATCGACCATGACTTCATGGAATCTCTCCTGATATGCATCGCGAACTTGTGGGAAATTCTCTAAGATCTCAATGGTATAATGGCTGATATCAGCGAATTCAAAGGCGTTTTCCTGGCGTTTACGTTCACGATAAGCTACCACAAAATCGCTCATAAAGGTTTGGAAGGTTTTAGCTAGATCCCAGGTGTCTCCATGATAACGCTCTTGATAGTCGAGAATGGTTATCTGGTCTGCTAGTTGTCCTAGTTTAACAAACTGGGCCTTTCTCTCATCGTTATAGGCATCAGCCAGTGGTTTCAAATCGGCCTTACGACTAGAATTAGCCAGAGCCCGACCATTTTTCTCCTTAGAGATGGCGACAACACGAGCAAGCACTTCTTGATAAGCCTGACTCTCGGACTCGTGATTTAAGGAGCTCATTTCATCCAAAACCTGTTGAACAGCTTCTAAATAGGCAGCTTTGGGGAACTCTTTGGCATCATTATCCAGATGATAACGGAAAAAACTTTCCAAATCCCAAAGCGCCTGCTTGATTTGCTCAGTTAGTTTTTCTTTCTCACTGGTAAAATCAGATTCTCCAAATCCTTTGAGAAAAGAATCACTCAGCCATTTTTGAGGATTACTAGTGGATTGAAGGAAGTCATAAATTTTGTAGACTTGCTGGCGCAGACCACGTTCATCCTTGCCACGCCCAGCAAAGTTCTTCACCAAACGACTAAATTTCTCTTTATTTTCACCTTGGTAATGCTCTTCAAACACTTGATGAAAAACTTCGTTTTTTAAGATTAACTGTTCACTTTCATTTTGTAGAATACGAAAATTGGGTGCAATATCAATCAGATAGCCATGTTTTCCTAGGAATTTTTGTGTGAAGGAGTCCATGGTTCCGATGGCCGCGTTTGGCAGATCTGCCAATTGTCGTCCCAAGTGTTGTTTGAGATCAACATCATCGGTTTCTTGGATTTGCTGGCTGATTTTTTTCTCCAAACGTTCTTTGAGTTCTGTAGCAGCCTTGACGGTAAAGGTCGAGATAAAGAGTTGGCTGATTTCCACGCCACGTGCTAATTGCTCCAGAATACGCTCTGCCATGACAAAGGTCTTCCCTGAACCAGCAGACGCTGAAACAAGAATATTCTGCCCTGCCGTATAAATGGCTTCGATTTGCTCAGCTGTTTTCTTCTGTTCCTTGCTCGAACTCGCTTCTGCTTCTTGCAGTTTTTGAATCTCTTCCTCAGTTAAAAAGGAAATGGGCTTCATCGATTCAACTCCTCTCTCATTTTCTCAAACCAAGCTTGCTTGAGTTTTTCTCCGACCAGACGCTTGCCGTCAGCTACTTCTAACTTTTCTAGGAAACGGGCTTGTCCCAAGTGGTAATTGGATTCAAATCCAGTGATGGCTTGGTGTTGCTGGACATACGGGGCAATACTTCTGCCGTTTTCTGTGTATGGATTAATGGCAAAATGGCCTTCTAAAATCTTCTCAGCTGCCTTCTTGTAAAGATGGGCATTGTAGTCCAATAAGAGCTGGAATTCCTCGTCTGTCAGCTGATTGGCCTTGTTTTTGTTATAAAATTCGCCCAAATGACTGCTTTCTTTTTCTAAAAAGAGTCCTTGGTATTTCATTGATTTGCTGGCTTCTGCTACTGCTCCAGCCAGACTTTTAACAGCTAATAAAGATTGGACAGGCTCAGCCATTTCCAAGTACATGGCACCAAAAAAGTTCTGCTCCCCTTCTCTTTTTAGGGCAGCAAGATAGGTTGGCAGTTGGGAATTGAGCCCATTAAAGAAATGAGGAAACTGGAACTGAGTCAGACTAGACTTGTAGTCCACCACTCCTAGCGCTCCATCAGCTTTCAAACGGTCGATTCGGTCAACCTTGCCTCGCACATGGACACTGCGACCATTATCCAATTGAATAAAGGCCTGATCTTTACCACCAAATGTTGCTTCCTCTTGGATGGTTTCAATGGCTGGATTATGACGAAGAATGTGGCCCGTAGTTCGCGCGACATCAAGTAGAACTTCCTTGGTAAACTGGGCTTCCAAACTTTCCTGATAAATAGCTTCAAATTCGCGTTCTTGGCTGGTTTCCTTGATAGCTTGCTCCAGTCGTTGGTCAAACGGATTTTCAGCAGGCAGTTTCAAGGCACGTTCAAAAATACGGTGCAAGAAATTCCCATGACTGCGAGCATCTGGACGCAGGCGCAATTCTTCCTGCAAACCTAAGACATAACGGAGGAAATAACTGTATTCATTGCGGTAAAACTCCGTTAAACCAGAAGTAGACAGGTAAAACTCCTTGTCAGCTGGATAGAGAGCCTGCAAGGTCTCTTTCTCTAATGGCTTGCTGCTTGGGCTAGTTGGGAGTGCAGGATTTGTAAGACCTTTTTGATCAAGTTTTTTCCCCATCACACGCGCTAGAACCTTGACAAAGGTCACATCTTGCTCATTTTCACTAGAACCTGCCTGCTGATGATAGGCAACAAGGCTAGACAAAAGACTGTGATAAGAACCCATATCATCCTTAGACAGACCTTTGTGATGAATCTTCTTCTCTGTCCGATTAAATCCAAAACTCACCAGTTCTTGAAGATAGGCCGATTCCTTACTCTCATTTTCATTGAGGAGACTTGGAGCGGATAACACCAACTGCTTACGAGCAGCATTGGCTAAGGAAAGCATGGTATAGCGATTTTTCTTGAGGTTTTCACTACTTGCAATCAGTAATTGCGCTCCCTCCTCAGTTGCTTGATTTAGACTTTGTCTTTCTTCGTCTGTCAAAAGACTGGTGTTTTGCGCGATTTTTGGCAAATGATCCTGAGTCAGCCCGATGGCGTAGACAAAGTCAGCTGTCAGAGGGGCAATCAGATCGTAACTTTGCACCAGAACGGTGTCCACTGTCGCTGGAATGGTACGATACTGGGATAAGCTCATTCCAGAATGGAGCAAGGCTAGGAAATCCTCTAGACTAACCTGTGTACCAGCGAAAACGGTCGCAAATTGTTCTAAAACATGGCAGAAGGCTTTCCAAACTTCGTCTTGTCTTTCCTGTTCTAGAGTTTCCATAGTAGCTGTCAATTCTTGCATCTGCTTGCTTAAAGCAGCATTTTTTAGAAATGTACTCCACTTTTGCAAGAGATTTTCAGCCTTTTGCTTCCGACTGGCAAATAATGTTTCAAGTGGAGCCAAAACTCGCAGACGAATGGCGTTCAAACGTTCCAAATCAAATTTTCCGTGGTGGGATTTGGTAAAGGTCTGCTGAAAAGCTGGCAAGCCATTGATGCCAAGATAGCGTAGATATTGCTCAAAAGCATCAATATCCGCTTGGCTAAGGGCAGTATACAGACCAGTTCTGAGGAGATTAATCAAATCCTCCTGACGAAAACGGTAGCGTTTCAAACGCAAAATAGATTCGACATACTGAGTCAAAGGGTGGTGGGCCATGGATTCACTTCTACCTAGATAGAAAGGAATCTGGTACTGGTCAAAAATGGTTTTCAGTGATAACTGGTAAGAAGCCACATCCCCTAAGAGAATGCGAAAATTCTTGTAACTCAGTTCTGGATGGTCATGTAATTTCTGACGAATAGCGCGAGCCACCAACTCCAACTCTTCCTTTTGTGTCAAACAAGACCAAATTTGCAGATTTTCACGGTCCTTCTCATCGATATCCAAGGTGAGTTCTGAGAAATCATAAGAAGACTCTAGCAAACGAGAGGCCTTGTCAAAACTATCCATTTTCTCATGAGTCTGAGAACGATCCTGAGCAGGCGTTTGGTATTTTGCACCCAAATGATGAAGAAATTCCACACTGGCTTGATAGAGATTCCCTTCAGTGAACGGACTAGTATAGGCTTTCTTGCTTGCATAAGCCCCAATAACAATCTCGACACCTTTTCGATGGAGCAGATCCACCACATGCTCTTCCTCAGCAGAAAAACGGGTAAATCCGTCAATGATTAAGGCAATCTGACTAAAATCACTACTTACCTTGTCATTCTCAATAGCCTCAATCAAATGGGACAACTGACTTCCCTGAGCCAACTGACCTTGATTGAGATAGGCTGTTACTTTCTCAAAAATCAAGAGTAAATCTGCTCTCTTGTCCTCATCCGTCAAACTTTCTAAGTCCAAAAAGCTCATCTGAGCAGTCGTCATCTCATGATAAAGTTCAACCAACTGCTGGATAAATTGAGTATCCTGCTTAATCGCACCATAAACACGCAAGTCCTTGGGATCTAGTTCGGCAAGGCATTTATAAAAAGCCATCCCAAGCCCGATGTCATCTAGACTCGTCTTAGTTGGCAAATCATTCAAGATCAGGTAACGAGCCATCTGAGCAAAACGCGTGACGGTAATCGCAAAAGAAGCCTGCTGGGACAAGCATTCCAGCACGGCGCGTTCCTTTTCAAAAGAAAGAGAGTTGGGGGCGATGTAGAAAACCCGCTTGCCTGCAGCAACTAGCTCTTCTGCCTCTCTCGTTAAAATTTCAGTCAAAGAAGTCCGAATATCAGTATAAAGTAATTTCATCTCAGCCTCGTTTGCTTTATCAAAGTTTCTTACTCTATTATAGCAAAGTTCGTTTCACAGTCCAAATACAAAATTCTAGTTGACAATCATTTAATTAGCAAATCAATCATGCTTCATCATCCACTTTCATATGCTGAAAGATATAGAGAAAAAAGTCTTTGGAAACTTCAAAATGTCCATAACGAAGTCGAGAAGTATAGTCTCTCCATTCAGGATGCTGTCTGGCTATTTCTATGGAACAATCTTTGACTGGCTGATAATACTCAACATTTCGTCTAAAGGGAAAGAATCCTTCGAATTGCTCTACTTGATAGGCTTTGTCATCTGTAATTTTACCTACGGCCACAAAAGCCTGTAACTTATCTTGACCGTTCATATCGTATTTCGGACTATAGTATAAAAGATAGTCACCTTTTTTCATACGATTTAAGGGGCCACCCTTTCCATGACAGACCTGGCAAAAATTCCCTTCAACTCCTCTTAAAACATGGTTCTTTGAAACAACTCCGACCCAATATCTAGGCATTTTTATCCTCCAACTCTACTAACAAACGATTAAAAACTTCTCTATCGTTAGATAGTTTTTCAAAAAATTCTTCATCAACACCTTCTACTAAAGGTAAAGCTTGATTGACCTTCTCTGCGCCAGACTTCGTCACTGAGACCAGTTTTGCCCGACTATCCTTTGGATGTTGATCGCGTTTAATGTAGTCCTTGTTCTCCAGTAGCCTAACAATCTGGGAAACCGTCATGACATCCATACCAGAGAACCGAGCAATATCAACTTGCGTTACATATTCCTCTCTATTAGACAGAAACAAAAGCGAAGTCAAAACGATAAATTGAGGCAAAGTAAGACCAACTGATTTCAAGACTCTTTTTAAGTTACTTTCCCACTTGTTGTAAACTTTAATGAAAAGAAGACCTGTAGACTCTGTTTCATCATTTTTGTAAATTGAATTAAATTGATACTTTGACATTATTTCTCCTTAAATATTAAGTATACATATTATATAAGATTTTATTTTCTTTTTCAAGAAAAGGAAAGTCGAATGTTACTATTCTGTCGGACATTTCATAGTCTATATGCTATAATAAAAGCAAAACACCTAGAAAAGGAAGTCTTATGATTAAACTACTTGCCTTGGATATGGACGGAACCCTCCTTAATGAAGCCAAGGAAATCCCCCAAGCCCACATCACTGCCATTCACCAAGCCATTGAAAAAGGTGTCAAACTGGTTCTCTGTACAGGTCGCCCGCTTTTCGGTGTCCTCCCCTACTATAAACAACTAGGACTTGACCTCCAGAACGAGTACGTCATTGTCAATAACGGTTGCTCAACCCATCAGACCAGTGATTGGGGTCTAGTTGACTGGCAAGAACTCAGTCCAGCTGATATCGAATACCTCTATGACCTAGCAGAAAAAAGCGACGTCCAGTTGACCCTTTTTGATGAGGAACATTATTTTGTCCTCGGTGGTAAGCCTAATCAAATCGTCCAAAATGATGCCAAGCTAGTCTTTTCAGACCTGACTGAAATCTCCCTTGAGGATGCGACTAGTGGCAAGTATCGGATGTTCCAAGGCATGTTTTTAGGAACAAAAGAGCAAACAGACGATTTTGAGCAGCGATTTGCTGAGGAGCTCTGCCAACGATTTAGCGGCGTTCGTTCGCAGCCTGTCATTTACGAAGCCATGCCCCTTGGGACGACAAAGGCTACTGCTCTTTCTCGACTAGCAGCGATTTTGAAGATTGACCGCTCAGAAATTATGGCCATGGGCGATGCCAATAACGATATCGAAATGCTTCAGTTTGCAGGGCTTGGCATTGCTATGGGAAATGCCAGCGACCATGTCAAATCTCTTGCAAACGACGTTACAGCTAGCAACGAAGAAGACGGCGTTGCGCGTGCGATTGAGAAGTATATTTTATAAAAATAAAAGCAAATAGACAGAAATTACTACTATTTGCTTTTTTTACTATTTAACCCAATAAGCAATCAGAGTTATAATCCATAGATGAGCTGGGTAGAAAATATAAAAGAAATATTTATTCCAACTAGTTTCTTTTCCTCGCTGTCCATTATACAAGGCCATAAAAGGAAAGACGGTAATAAAGAGCCAGTCAGAATTGTAAAGCATCATTTCCAGTGTTTGATGCCAAGTGTCGTAAATTTGGATGGAAGTCACTAACAGAAAGGCCCACAGAAAGGCATATAGGAGATTTCGCAATCCCTTGCGATTTCGACAAGAGTAACTAATCAAGAGAAATGGTAACATGGTGATACCACCTTCGGTAAAAAGACAACCGAAAATCAAGAGACCAGCAACTCCAATCCGACGCCACAACTTCTCTTTTTTATCCAGCTCTTTTCTGGGAAAACCAAGCCAAAGCATGGTAACACCGATGGCCAAAGTCAGGAAAATGTTGTTATTTACCATTACTCCTTTGGATGCAAATAGGGCATTGAGTAGGCTATTTCCAGCAAACATGATAATCGCCCAACTCCAAAGGCGGATGAGGTAGTTTTTCAAATTCCGAGTATGAATGAATCCTTCCATAGCCATATAGGCAAACCAAACTCCTACACAACGGGTCAAGGCGTGAAAGATACCTTCCCACAGAGGAGAAACGATTCCGGTGATATGAGGGATATGGTCTAGAACCATTACTGCCGCCATCAGGTACTTCAACTGCGTCGCATTCCATTTTTTCATAATAAACCTCTTTCTTTTTAATCTACATAGAGTATAGCATACATTTTCACGTATAATCGTACACCCATCTTACATTTAAAAAGCCTATCTTACATTTTTGTAAGACAGGCGTGAATATCAAAAGTTTATTATGAAATTTACCATCTAGTCCGTAATTCGTTGGTACATTTCTGGTCTTCTATCTCGAAACAGTCCCCAGTTGAGGCGTTCGCTTGCTCCCTTATCAAGGTCATAGGTCGCTAACAGAATTGCTTCTCCTTGTCTTTCAGCTCGCTCTAGAATAGCTCCTGTTTCATCCGTCATAAAGGACGAACCGTAGAAGTCAAGACTGGAACTCTGTCCACCATTTTCCTCACTAGGAGAGACTTCTTCCAAACCGTAACGATTGGCTGCAATGACTGGAACAATATTTGCTGCTGCGTGTCCTTGCATAGTACGTTGCCAATGACCACAACTGTCTGTATCCAAAATTGGTTCTGAACCAATAGCTGTTGGGTAAAAGAGCAATTCAGCACCATTCAATGCAAGACAGCGCGCTGTTTCAGGGAACCATTGATCCCAACAGATGCCAATCCCAATCTTAGCGTAGCGAGTATCCCAGACCTTGAAACCAGTGTTACCAGGCGTAAAATAAAACTTTTCTTGATAATAATGATCATCTGGTATGTGGGTCTTCCGATAGACGCCAAGCACTTCTCCATCAGCATCAATGACGGCGATTGAGTTGTACAAGACATTGCCATCTTTTTCATAGAAACTGATCGGTAAAACAACTTTTAGTTCCTTAGCAATCACCTTAAAATGCTGAATGGCTGTATTTTCTGTCACCGACTGAGAATACTGGTAATAGTCATACTGACGTTCTTGACAGAAATAGGGACGTTCAAACAACTCGGGCAAGAGAATAATTTGTGCGCCTTGTTCTGCAGCCTGACGTACTAAACGCTCTGCGGTTTGGATATTTGTTGCTACATCCTTGGCGCATTGCATCTGGATCGCTGCAACTCTAACATTTCTCATCTTGTTCTCCTATTCTGGGATTTGTTGGGTAATGCAGTGGATATTGCCACCACCTAAAAGAATGTCTCTTGCTGGTATTCCGACAACTTTACGGTCTGGGAAACACTTGCTGAGGATATCCAAGGCCACTTGGTCGTTTACATCCTGAAATTGGGGAACAAGGACAGCCTTGTTGGCAATATAGAAATTGACATAGGAAGCTGCAAGACGTTCACCTGCATAACGCTCTTCTTCCCCTTCTTCATAGATGTAGCCTGGCAAATCCTCTGCGGTTACAACTTGTCGAACTGCAGGGATAGGCAATTTATGAATGGTGAAGGGACGCCCTTTTGCATCCGTTTCCTTCTCTAAAAGCTCTAAATCAGCTACTGACATGGCATATTGGGGATCATTTTGATCATCTGTCCAAGCCAAGACAAGCTCTGCAGGACCAACGAAGGCTGCAACATTGTCAACGTGTTCATTGGTTTCGTCCTGATAAATACCATAAGGTAGCCAAATAACTTTTTCAGCGCCAAGATAGTTCAATAATCTTCTCTCGATTTCCTCTTTACTGAGATGAGGATTGCGACCAGCGCTCAGAAGGCAACTTTCAGTCACAAGAATGGTTCCTTGACCATCGCTATGGATCGCGCCGCCTTCCAGTACAAAAGGTTTGGCATCGTAAACAGGCATTTCCAAGGCCTCAGCAAAATGACTGGCTACTTGGTCATCATCTTCATAATCTTGATAAAGACCATCAACAGCACCACCCCAGGCATTGAAAGACCAATCGACTGCCAACTTGTCTCTTTTATCATTGACAAGAATCGTCGGACCAGTATCACGCGCCCAGGCATCATTGGTGGGAATGTCTAAATAAACAACCTTGTCTCCTAGATAGGACTGGGCTTCAGATAGATAGTCCTGCTCCACCAAAAGGTAAACCCTTTCCCCTTGGGCTATGGTCTCAATAATCTGGCTAAAGGCCTTCTTAGCCGCTTTTCCTTGAAAGGGCCATGAACCTGGTCGAGTTGGCCATATCATGAGGGTACCATGATGGGGTTCGTACTCTGCTGGCATACGATAACCTGCTTTTTTCGGAGTTTCTATCATGATAATCTCCCTTTAAAGTCTTGATAGCCGAAGGCTTTGACTAAGCTGCAGTCTCCCTGCTCGTCCATAAGATAGAGACTTGGCAAGCCAATACCGTTAAAGGTATTATTTTTGACAAATGAGTAAATAGCCATATCTTCGAAATAGAGTCTGTCACCGATTTGGACTGGATTTTCAAAGCTATAATCGCCAATCACATCACCCGTCAGACAGGTATTGGAAGAAAGTCTATAGGTATGGGATTTTTCCTGAGCTTCAAAGCCATTTCTCAAAGGTGGACGATAGGGCATCTCAAGTACGTCTGGCATATGGCAGGTCGCGGACGCATCTAAAACTAAGATATCCATACCGTTTTCGACAATGTCCAATACTTCAGTTGCTAGATAACCCGCATTGAGCGCAATAGCTTCACCCGGCTCGATATAGACTTCAAGATTGTAAGTATCTCGGATACGTTTGATTTCAGAAATCAGCAAATTCACATCGTAGTCTTCTCTTGTGATGTGGTGTCCTCCACCCATATTGAGCCATTTGACTTCATGTAAATAAGGTCCAAACTGTTCTTCTACAGCTTTCAAAGTTATCTCTAAATCATCTGCCCCCTGTTCACAAAGGGTATGAAAATGAAGCCCATCCACCAAGTCCAGCAAATCACTCGGTATCTTGTCTAAGCTAACTCCAAAACGGGAGCCAGGTGCACAAGGATCGTAGAGCGCGTGATCTCCTTGAGTTGAACACTGAGGGTTGAGGCGCAAACCGACACTGATACCAGCCTCTCGGCAACGAGGACCGTGTTTACGCAACTGTCTCTCGGAGTTAAAAACGATATGGTCAGATATTTGTAGTAGCTCTTCCATATCTGATTCCTTGAAAGCAGGCGCAAAGACATGGACTTCCCCCGGAAACTCTTCTCTAGCTAACTTAGCTTCATAGAGTCCACTAGCCGTTGTACCAGATAGATACTGGCTAATCATGGGGTAGGTTTTGTAGAGAGAATAAGCCTTCTGGGCCAGTAAAACCTTGCAGCCCGCTTCTTCCTGAACTTGCTGTAAAATATGGCAATTGGCTTCTAACTTGGCCAAGTCAATGACATAGGCTGGTGTGGGTACTTGTTCTAACTTCATTAGTCCACCATTTGTGGATTTTCAACCACAACCCATGGCAATCCGTACTCATTCAAAGCTTCCATGAATGGATCTGGATCCAATTCTTCAAGGTTGTAAACTCCAGGTTGTTTCCAAGTTCCGTTCATCACTAATTTGGTCCCAATCATGGCTGGAACGCCTGTTGTGTAAGAGATTGCTTGTGAACCAACTTCTGCGTAACATTCCTGATGATCACAAACATTGTAGATATAGATAGTCTTTTCAACACCGTCTTTGACACCTGTAAAGATACAGCCGATATTGGTTTTTCCAACTGTACGTGGGCCAAGGCTGGCTGGATCAGGAAGCAAGGCTTTTAAGAATTGAATCGGTACAATGTCTTGTCCATTAAAGTTAATAGCATCCGTACGAAGGAGACCAACGTTTTCCAAGCATTTCATGTGAGTTAGATAAGATTGGCCAAAAGTCATAAAGAAACGAATGCGTTTAACACCTGGAATGTTTTTGGCAAGTGATTCGATTTCTTCATGGTGAAGGAGATACATATCTTTTTGTCCAACTTGAGGGAAATCATACTCACGCTTGATAGACATGGCTTCGACTTCGACCCATTTTCCATCTTCCCAGTAAGAACCTGGCGCAGAAACCTCGCGGAGATTGATTTCTGGGTTAAAGTTTGTCGCAAATGGATAACCGTGGTCACCTCCATTACAGTCTAAAATGTCGATATAGTGAATTTCGTCAAAATAGTGTTTGAGAGCATAGGCTGAAAAGACACTAGTCACACCTGGGTCAAAACCAGATCCAAGAAGAGCTGTTAAGCCTGCTTCTTTAAATTTCTCCTGATAAGCCCACTGCCATGAGTAGTCAAAGTAAGCTGTAAAACCAAGTTCCTTGCAGCGTTTTTCATAAATCGCACGCCATTCAGGGTCTTCTGTATCCTCAGCTTCGTAGTTGGCTGTGTCAATATAGTGGACACCTGTTGCCAAACAAGCATCCATAATAGTCAAGTCTTGATATGGGAGTGCTACATTCAAAACAGCTTCTGGTTTGTAGCTTTCAATCAAGGCAATCACTTCTTCAACTTTGTCAGCGTCAAGGGCAGCTGTCTCAATCTTTGTACTTGTTTTACCTTCCAGTTTAGCCTTCAAGTCATCACATTTTGACTTGGTACGGCTAGCAATCATAATCTCTGTAAAGGTTTCGCTATCTTGGCAAATCTTTGAAATAGCAACTTGGGCAACGCCCCCACATCCGATAACTAGTAAACGACTCATTTTTTTCCTTCCTCTTCTTCTAAAATGTCCTCAACATACTTGGGCAACATAAAGGCTCCCACGTGTAAGTTTGCAGTATAGTATTCCGTGAAAAGCTGGCGTTTTTTCCAGCCTTCCTTATCAAAATCTTTGACAGGGTGGTATTTTTTCGATGCAAATCCAAACAACCAATAGCCAGCTGGGCTAGTTGGAATATGGGCCTGATAGACCCGGCTAATTGGAAAGGCTTGATTGACCTTGCGGTGCATGCTTCGGCAAGCAGACTCATCTTCGTCAAAGAAGGGACTACCATGCTGGTAAATCATAATCCCGTCTTCTTTCAAGGCTCTATAACTATTGCCATAAAATTCCTTGGTAAAGAGCCCTTCCGTATGTCCAAATGGGTCTGTCGCATCGTTGATGATAATATCGTAGTCATCTTCACAGTTTCGCAAAAAGCGTAGCCCGTTTTGATAGTAAATGGTGACACGAGGATCATCTAGCCCCGCAGCAAAGTCTGGAAAATACTCACGACAAACCTCTACCAACATTTCATCAGGTTCAACGATATCGATTTGCTCGAGTTCAGGATAGAGCGTTAATACTTGGGCAACACCGCCGTCGCCACCCCCGATAACCAAAACTTTCTTGGGATTTGGATGTACAGCCATAGGAACATGAACGGTCATTTCATTGTAAACAAAATCATCTGCATCTGAAAACAAGACATGCCCATTTAAGATCAATATCTTTCCAAAAGCTGGTGTATCTAATACCTCTATATCCTGCCATTCACTCTTACCAGCGTAGAGTTGCTTGGCTGTTCTCAGGGACAGTTTCACATCTGGAGTATGAACTTCAGAAAACCATAAATCCATCTAGTTCTCCTTTCTCTTAATGACGTTGATGTGATTGACCTCTGGATCTTCCGTCCCTTGGAGGGAGCAACCACGTTCCTTGGCAAATTGGATAAAGTCTACAATTTCACGTGTAATGCGTTCACCAGGAGCCAAGATAGGAATCCCTGGAGGATAGCACATGACAAATTCTCCACAGACCTGTCCAACAGACTCATCCAAGGTCAAACTTCTTCTCTCTGAATAAAAGGCTTCCTGAGGAGACAGGACTAACTCGGGCTGGATATATTCACCAGCAATCAAGTCCTTCCCATCTCTCGAGTAGAGCCTCTTGATGTCAGTCAAAGCACCGACTAAGCGCTCGATGTCTTGGATGCGGTCACCGATTGAAATATAAGCCAAGATATTCCCAATATCCCCAAACTCGATCTGAATGTCGTATTCATCTCGCAAGAGATCATAAACCTCTATCCCTGTTAGCCCAATTCCCTGAGTGTAAACTGACAGCTTGGTCACGTCAAAATCACAGACCGACACACCGTCTATGAGCTCTTTTGAGTAGGCATAGTAACCACCGATAGCATTGATTTCACGACGAGCGTATTCGGATAGCTCAATGACTTTCTCAAAAGACTCTTTACCACGAAGAGCTAAGTTCCGTCGAGAAATATCCAAACTAGCCATCAACAAGTAAGAGGCAGATGTAGACTGGGTCAGGTTGATGATCTGACGAACGTACTCAGGGTTCATCTGCTCCCCGATAAGTAAAATGGAGCTCTGAGTCAAACTCCCACCAGACTTATGCATAGAGACCGCCGCCATATCAGCACCCGCATCCATAGCAGACAATGGCAATTTGTCTGTAAAATGCAAATGCGCTCCATGGGCTTCATCCACTAAAACCAACATTCCCGCTTCATGAGCCATTTCCGTTAAACCCTTGAGGTCTGAACAAATCCCATAGTAAGTAGGATTGTTGATTAGGATAGCTTTAGCATCTGGATGTTCCTTAATGGCCTGGGCCACACGATCATTTTCAAGACCTAAAGCGATGCCGATTTTAGGATCCACACTCATCTCGATATAGATGGGAATGGCACCGCATAAAACTAGAGCATTGATAGCAGATTTATGGACATTTCGTGGCAGAATAATCTTATCTCCTGCCTTACAGGTGGAAAGAATCATAGTTTGAACTGATGAGGTTGTTCCCCCAATCATGAGAAAGGCGTGGGCTGCTCCAAAAGCATCTGCAGCCAGCTCCTCTGCATCCCGAATAATCGAAATGGGATGACCTAGATTATCCAAAGGTTTCATAGAATTGACATCAATGCCAACACATTTTTCTCCTAACAGTTCGACAAGTTCAGGATTTCCCCGTCCACGCTTGTGACCTGGCACATCAAAAGGGACAATTCTTTTCTTGCGTAGCTTGACCAAGGCCTCATAAATTGGGGCTTGGTTTTGATCTAACTTCTTCAAGACATACTCCTTTACCATATTTTTAGCACCTCAAGAAGATAAAGGCGCTAAAGGTTGACTTATGAAAAAAGAGCAGGTTTTCACCTGCTCTGCAATCTTCTGACGTGTGTATTTTGGTTTCTGTTGAGTATGTCTGTTCCCGATGTTTCCTAACTCTCTAGTAGCAAATATTACGTACTTTATTGATCGTTTCACAAGATGACGTGTGCTTTCACCACACTAAAAATTTATGAATTAGGACAAGCGTCCTAACATCAACTTATAAAAGTAGGCTTTTAACCCTATCAATAATGTGGCTTTTCAACCACGCTTCGGCATTCAACCCTGCCTGTCCGTAGGCATTTTTTACTCGGGTTTATATTTGCTAGAAAACATCATCTCATTTTCTAAGCCTTATAACTATATCATGTTTATAAGAGCTTGTAAAGTGTTTTTATGAAACTTTTTAAAGATTTTCGTTTTTTTGTTCGTTAAATTCTGTTGAACTATAAAAGGAAATCGCTTTAAAACGTCATAGGAATAAGAAAAAAGAAACTACAACCATTAGCTGCTTCAATAATCTTAAAGTATAACTTGATATTGAAAATCAATTCTTTTCATCAGATTTCATAAATATTTCCAGCTAGGAAGTGGGAATCAACTGCTCCAATTCTACTTCTGAAAGCTGTCCTTGATTGTAAAGTTTTCTTAACAAGTCCTCATCTACGGTAATTGAATAGTAATCCGTCACAAACTCATGAAATTTCTCAAAACTGTCAAAGAAATAGGATAACAACCATTCGCCACCGTCCTGCTCTTGGTAGGTATTTTGATGCTCTTGACCGTCATACCAGATAAAGAAAGTTGTTTCATCTTTTTGCTCTTCTGAGTATAGGTTTTGATACTTTTCATCTAGTCCTCTATAAAATCCGTCTATGATGTCTTGATTCCACTCGTCAGCAGCAAATTGACTCAAACTACTTTCATGATCAAAACCTTTTATGAGGATCATTTTATCAGTCAAAATCACATCTAGAGAATCACCAGAGCCATTGTCAATAAGGTAGCGGAGTCCATAGTTTTCCTCAGTCTTAATCACGAGTCTGAGCCAATCCTCACTTGGATCAATCAGATACTCATCAATGACCAGCAAGGCATCTAAACGCGTCTTTGCATTTTCCCATTCAATTTTTCCCATCTCTTTAATCCTCCGTCTTAAAGTTTAAAATTTATTATTCTTACAAATTCTATAACCAATTTCTATCTATCCCGTCCAACTATCCTGTGGAATATTTCCTTCAGCAGGCAAATCATCAGGTGTTCGATTTTTGTTGATTCTGAGTAGACTGTAATCTTATACTAATTATCATAGTTCAATCAATCGTTCAATAAGAATAAGAGAGCCACTCATTAATCAGACTAGCGATTTCTTTAGGTGCTTGAGTATAAAGCTCATGGCCAAAGTTTTCTAGAAAAATAGTGTCAATATAGTCTGGCAATTCTTTTAGGGCTTCCTCTCTCCATGTAGCTTCATTAGGATAGAGAGGACTAATAAACAAAGCATCTCCCACTTTTCTCTTAAACGCTTGTATTTTTCTCCGTAGCTGTAGTAACGTTTCTATATTTTTATAATTTATAGCTAACTCATATCTATTATACTGCACATTCCAGTGGTAGGACTGTCTTACAGCTTCCTCCATATTTTCTGACCAATGCTTTGCTTCAAATTTTTCTTTAGAAATAAGAATATCTAAGTCAGAAAGGATTTGAGACTTGATATAGTTTTTAGTTTCCTCTAACTCTGTATCTAAAGGTAAAATCTTATCTAAATCTAAATAGCCACCATCCAAAAGAATCAGTTTTTCCACTTCTTGAAATTCCGATGCGAAATAACGAGCCAAATCTCCTCCAAGAGAATGGCCTATCAGACAGATAGATTCTTCCTCAACTATCTCCTTTTTAAACCATGATTTCAATTCTATTTCATCTCTAAAATACTTTTCATATGGATTTAGAAAACAAGCCTTCGAATCTAGCTCTTGAAGAAAATCCTTGCTATGACAGACATTACTTCCCAAACCGCCAATAAAATATATTTTCATTCTCTAATTAATACTATGCTTATTCATCTTTTGTTCAAAGATAGTCGTGATAATCTGACGCAATTCTTCACGTTCTTTTTCTGGGATTTCACCACTTGTTTGGGTTGCAGCGTAGAGTTCAGGATGTTCAACTGAAATGCGTTTAATAGTACGTGTTGTAGCATGTTTTCTGACAAAAAAAGGGATGCGCTTAATCAAGTCTTGTGGGACAAGCGCAAGAATTTTCTCAGCAGTTTCCTTGTCACCAATCTTAGACGTAGTCAGCCCTTTCTTAATCATTTCTTGTTCTTTTTCAGTAAAATCTTTTAATTTCATCATCCCTCTCCTATCTAGAAATCACTCTATATTAAATTATATACCAATATTAGACAAACTACAAAGAAGAGGCCTAAAAAAGTACAAATTGCCTACTGCTACAGAAATCTCCTCCTTATTTCTCATTCTCATCTTCTGTCACTTCCCAGACTTCTGACTGATAGCCCTCCCCATCTATATCGTAGCGTTGCATATAGCCAATAAATCTTTCCTTTTTACTTGTCTTACGAGGCTTGAGAATGTTTACAGCCCAAAATCCGATAAGAATGACAACTAAAAGCGCTATTACAGTCTCCATATTGCTTCTCCTTTGCCTATCTTAATATCCTTCAACCCATTTTTCATTGTCCATGATGAAAGGCTTAGCAAGTCCATCACCTGTATAATCCGCATACTTTGTAGCTAAATACTTGTAACAATCCTCTTTACTCGCAAACTTAATAGCTTGATAGGGCTCTTCAAAAGTCAGTTTCTCTACAAATAAGAAACCCTCCTCAGCTGGCACTAAAACACCAACATGCCCGACAAAAAGATACTCTCCATCCAAATTGTCATGCAATACAACAGACAACATTCGAGCTTTATCATTGAATTGAAACTGAGAGAAGAATTTCTCCATCTTCTGCGCGTGAACTTTTACATCCGTCGTTGCTTCCGTCTCCACTCTAGAAAATAGAATATCAAACTCTTCCTTATCTTTCGCATCAAATACTTTTCCCTTATCGATAGCATCGTTATCCACAAAAAGCAGCTGATCATTCTTTTCAAGTTTTGGAATGGTGACCGAATTTTTTAAGAGCGCATAGCTATTGATGCGACAGTTGGTCCCAACAAAGTCACCCTTTTTTTGATTCCAGAGATTGCTGATTTTCTCTACGTCATATTCTGTCTTCGTAAAGGAGGTAAAATCCCCACTTAAACCAGTGGAGCCGACAGTCACATTATAGTCTGTAACAAGATTGAAAAATGCCTCAACACTATTTGGATCCAAGTGAGCTGATAAGAGAGATTTGACCTCTTCGGAACTTACCTGACTGTTTAAATTGGTATATGAAGCCGTCCAAGGAACTTTATCTGAACTGGTCTGTGTCTGATTTGCAGCTTCAGTCCTCGTATTATTTTGGTGACAAGCAATTAGTCCAAGTAATAAGGGCAAACACAGTCCTAAGGCTACTACTTTTCTCGTTCGTTTCATTCAATTTCCCTTCTAGAGCGCAAGTCTCTATTTCATTTTAAACACACTCCACTAATCACTCCTCCAATAATCAGTGACTTAGCTATATTATACTACATAAGTCAAAAAAAGACTGTACGAATCACCCATTCATCACAGTCTTTTTGAGTACGATTTTTATCGGATTATAAAACCTTTAGGCAAAATTTTCAATTGCTGTCCTTGTTCTTGGCAATGACTGGCTAGCGCTACAGCATCACTATCTACTAGATAGTTTTCAGCTGATTGGTTAAAAATAGCTTGGATTTTTTGTCCATCATAATCCCATGACAGAGATAACACATCTGGCTTGATTTCTTTTAGGCTATAAGTTCCATGTTGGATAATGCCTGAAACATTCTTACGAAGCTGGATCAATTTCTTCATGAAGTTCAGCATGTCATTACTGTCTGAAACACGGTCCCAAGGCATGACACGGCGACAATCTGGGTCTGGTCCGCCACCTAACTCCAACTCAGTTCCATAGTAGAAACACGGTGTCCCTCTTTGTAAAAAGAGACAAGCAAGGGCAGACTTAACGAGTTGGA
Organism: uncultured Streptococcus sp.; assembly: GCA_963554245.1. Classification (GTDB taxonomy): domain Bacteria; phylum Bacillota; class Bacilli; order Lactobacillales; family Streptococcaceae; genus Streptococcus. The sequence goes on along the minus strand of CAUVRF010000003.1, from coordinate 8,748 downwards.
CATTTCCCTTGGCAGTAGCCAAAATCCGCTCCGTATCGTGCGAATCCAAGAGATTGAACATCACTTCCGAAATCTGCTGTCTATAGTACATAGACTGACTATTGATCTCATCGATGAATTGAGGTGTCTTCTTAGTCCCACGCAAGAAATAATCCTTGATGCTATCAGAGAGAGGATAGTTCATGACTGCGTGGAATTCATCGCCATTTAGCCAGGGCCGAGAAGTGTGCCAGACCTCTCCAAGAATATAAAGGTCAGGCTTTTTAACCAAAACAGCCTTACGGAAATCTCTCCAAAATTGATGGTCAACTTCATTGGCCACATCTAAGCGCCAAGCATCGATATCAAACTCTTCAATCCAGTAGGTCGCAACACTTAGCAAATAGTCCCTCACTTGAGGATTGGCCGTATTAAGCTTGGGCATATAGCTGGCAAAGGCAAAGGTATGGTAAGGGAGCTTTCTTGGATTCCCAAGCTTATCCTTGGTCACTGGGAACTCTTGAACATGGAACCAGTCTTTATATTCCGACTTTTCACCATGCTTGAGAACATCCTGCCACTGCGGAGACTGATCCCCGATATGATTGAAAACAGCGTCCAGCATGATTTTCATCCCTCTCTGATGAGCCTCCTCAACCAGTTTACGGAAAGTTCCCTTGTCTCCAAAATGATGGTCAATTTCGAAATAATCCGTCGTATTATACTTGTGATTGCTTGGGGATTCAAAAATCGGACAGAGATAAAGACCTGTAATCCCTAAGTCTTGCAAGTAATCCAGATGATCAATAATGCCCTGTAAATCACCACCAAAGAAATCGCTCGTCTTTGGCTTGATAGAGGAATCCCAAGCTAGGGCTCCTTCTGGAGAAATCTCAGGATTCCTATTAGCAAAGCGTTCTGGGAAAATCTGGTACCATACCGTCTCTGCTACCCAGTCAGGAACTTGGCAAGCATCAATCTCATGGATATAAGGAATTTTAAAGCCATTTCCTTCATAATGAAGGTTTTCTAGCGTGTTTTCAACACATCCCTTATCGCCGTACAAAATACCCTGACCTTGCTTATCTTTAAGCTCAAAAAGATACTGAAGTCGCGCATAGCTAACTGAAACTTCCGCTTGCCAGTAATCAAATAAGGCATCAGAAGTCACTTTGACCATCGCCTTGTTTGCTTCATAGTGGTCCTCTAAAAAGATAAAAGTGTCTCCATAATGCAAGTTGATACTTGCAATATCTCCTCTTTTCGTTCGAATGCGAATGTGCATTGTCTTGTCTTTATAAAGATAAGCATACTCCGACTCCGGTCTATGGTAAATGGCTGTTAATTCCACTGTTTTGTCTCCTAATTAACTTGAGTTCATTTGCGACGCAAACGTTTTCACAATTGTGATTCTAGTATACTACTTTAAAATTTTATTTTCAAGACTAATCCGTAGTTTCGAGTGGATTGTTTTTGAGGATATAAAAAAGCAGTAAGTCTTAATACCTACTACTTTCAGATTGATGATTTACAACTGTCTTTCCAACCATTCTATCTTTTTAAAATCCTTATTGTTATTGTGTTCATTTCGATAGGAATCTTGGGAAGAAGCCTTGTAAATACTTAAAAACTGTTCCAAACTTGGAATGCGAAAAGTGATGTTTTCGAGATGAATCAACTCTATATCCGATTCCGAAACTCCTGCAAAATCAGGTAAAGAATCAATACTTCCAAACTCAACACTCAGACCATCTTTTTGGAATTCATGCTCATGAATATCTATTAAGGCATAGCCTAAGTGTTTCATCACTTTCATTATCTTGTCCCAGTCATAAATTCTGAGATGATCAGGTGCTTCCCAACCTCTAGGGTCACCAGGCACATGAATGTCAATGTCAGACGGTCCCCATTCTTCATTTGATCGGTATTCAAACCCCAAAGAGCCCATGAGCGTCGGAGTGATTCCGACTTGGTTTAAATGAGAACAAATTGTTCGAAATTCATCAAATAGAGAATTCATTCCTCCTCCAATCGTTGATATAGAACTTAATTTCGCAGTGAAAAATAAAATATTTTTTATCTTCTACTCTTTCGGTTTTGAAAATACTTCTACTCGCTGAGCTAGGACTTTGATTTCTACAGGTAGGTTATCCGATTTATCGCCGTCAACATCTGACTCCAATTCACTATCTGAAGAGATCTTAATATTACGCGCTCTGATATACTCAATATTATCATTGCCGACAACATCTCCTTTTAGTAAATCAGGAATAACGGATAATTTGGAGAATAGAGACGCATCTTTCAGAATCAAAATATTGGCATAGCCATCTTTGTTTTCTTCAAAGATTTTCTTATCAGCGAAGTAATTTGTCAAGAGAACCAAAACATGACTAGCTTCACCAACATAATTTCCATTTTCTGTCTGGACATTAATATTAAAGACCTGATCCGTCATGACAGACTTCATGGTATTTATAGCATAGGCAAGGATACCAAATTTTGTCTTGTCCTCGATTTCAACATTGTGAATCGCTTCAGGCAGAGAACCAATACTAAAAATATAACCAAAATAATTGTCATTTGCTTTACCGATATCAATCTTGTTGGTTAAGTTAAAATCGAGTTCATCAATCGCACCATCGATGTCTTGATTGATTTCCAACAGTTTCGTAATGAGGTTACCCGTACCGCCAGGGATAATCCCCAACTTAGGAATGTAGTCTCTCTCAGCAATACCCGAAATAACTTCATTGACAGTCCCATCCCCACCGAAAACAAGCACTGCATCGTACTGTTCACGAGACGCTTCCTCAGCAAAGTGTGTTGCATCCAGCGCTTTTTCAGTAATTTTGGTTTCCACGTGCTCAAAATAATCTTTGGCTTTATTCTCCAGTTTGGTCTTATAATCCAAAGCCTTTTCCCCACCAGAGGTAGGGTTGATAATCAACATTGCTTTTTTCATTGATAATACTCCTTAAATAGTTACAAAATTATTAGTAACTAATTATATCACTTGAGTTATGGAAACGCCATCCAAATGCTTGAAAAATCGGACCACTAACTAGAATAGAGACGTTAATCTGTCAAATAAAACACTCAACTTTTAAAAATTCTTTAGACTTCTGTACGATATAGAGCTGTTCATCCTCTTGAGAGACTTTTCTATACAACTCATTCGCTCTATTCACCTCTCCTTTTAATTTAGAGTTCAAGGCTTGATAGTAAGTGATTTCCAATTGTTGGTACTTAAACTCGTTTTTCAATTCTTCAAAGTAATCATTGGATTGATGGGCAATTGTTAAATCGTAAAGCGCAATACTCACGCTTTTTGTTTTCTCAGCTAGAGAGGGATCTGATATGGACATTTTATTTAACAGGAGTTCAAGTTCGTCCCTAGTCAGGTCAGGATGTGCAAGAATAGTCGAGCGAATGAGGTAACTCTCTAAAAAATCTCTGTATTTCGGCTTCAGTTTTTGATTAGTCAGTGCTTCAGAGGCCTCCTTGATGGCAGCATCAAAATCACCAATCATATAGGAATAGCCAACAGATGTTAGTGTTACATCCATTTGTATAATTGCCCTTTTTGTGTCTTTGTTCAACTCAATGTATTTGCTTCCAAGATGGTAAATCTAAGTCCATATGTAGTAACTTAGTACCATTTCTTAAATACCCTCTTCTGATTATCGAGATGGAAAGGAATAAGAGTGCATTTATGAGTATAATACAAAGAAATTGAACAGACCTATCTTTCACCATCCAAGCTATAAAAAGAATGAGAAGAACAGCCAAAACAATCGCAACTTTTCTATAAAAAGCATATCTTTTACGTAATTCTAAGTAATTCATTATTATTCCTTTCTCCAAGTTGATGCACGCCATCGTATTTGCATTCTTGAACTTTATGCAACCTGAATACATCTTCTCAATTACCTACATTTATCTGAGAATTGCTCCCAATTGATATGTATAAAGTAATCATAAGTCAACATCCATTTTTCTTCTTAACTTATAACTTCTCTATTTTATCAAAAACAAGTTCTTGTTTTTCGACACTTTCTCTGAGTGGTGACATGCCTAAAATCACTGTAAAAAATCCCAAAAATAGAAGACTATTAATAACGAGTATGGCCCCCTCTGTTCCATCAACAATATTTAGATAGAAAGCAAAACATCCTAGAGTCGGAACAAGGATAAAAGGAAGAAGTTTATAATGTTTTAATTGACGTTTTCTTTCAACTGGTTTGAAGGTTATTTTATAGTTTGAAACTTTATTCTCAAGTTTTTTTTGAACGCTTTGACGAGCTTTTATGGCAATAAACCAGAAAACAAGATAAGAAAGGAAAATGAACAGACCATAAAATCCTATCTTTAAAGGAAGGTTGTGACTAATCCCATTGTTTCTAAAAAAATTTGTCACAAGCCGATAGCCAAATCCCCCTATTGCTGTACCAATTGCAATCCCAATTGATTTACTCATAGTTGGAGCCACACTCTCAAAACGCATATCTCTTTTATCTAACTTTTGCATTTTTGCAGTGACTTCATCGGTAAGAGAACCCCAGAAATAGGTTTTTGGACTAAGGGATGTCAAATCTAGAATATATTTTTCTCCCTCAACTTCCACTATTTTGAAAAAAGCTTTATTCGTTTCTTTAAATTTTACTTTCATACTCACCTTTCGAACTTTTTCTGAGTTAAATTAATTCTTATATCAAAAACCTTATTTGACTTACTTTTTTGTATTAGTTTTTTAAAATTGTTTGTTAAGCAAATAAATAATATCCTACTTGCCATACTCTTTTATTTTATCAGCGTATTCAGTCAAAAGATTTTTTGAATAAATTTTTTTACTACTTGAATTTTTAACTTCTTTCCAAAGAATAGAAGCTACTTTTAGTTTATTCGAGTAATTGTGACTATTTTCGTCTGCACAGAAATCCTTTAGAAATTGGTTCCATTGACAAACTGAATGATCATACTTGGCATAATCTGAATTTCCATAATAAACTTTTAGCATATCCTGTATTGTGAAACTCAAATCATTGTCGCTTTTTACTTTTCTCCAAGCAGTAGCCATATCAGCAGTAAATTTAAACGGTGAAACCTCTGTTAAAGTTGAGAAATATTCTCTAAAGTGTGCATTAAATGAGAATCCGCATTCAAGTAAGGGAGTATTTAAGGTAAGGACTTCTACTCCTTTCTTTTTCCTTTTTATTGATGATTTTTTAATCAAATTACCCTTAAAGTACTGCTCCATAATATGATTGAGTTCTTGTTTTGTCCCTCTATATTCAAGTCCTAATGACTTGCATATCTTTGAAAGTTCATCACGGTACCAGTAGTATTTATTAAACTCAGCAAACGATGCGATTTCGTCAAACTCAGGTCTGCTTTTTATCAAAAAAACACCTCCATAAAAACAGTTTAGTATGATATCTCTAAATAATGGAGTTTTACTCTCTATGTTTTGAGAATTATCCACGTTTCACTAACAAACTCACACATTCGACATGTGGTGCTAGCAAACTTCTATATTGTAGAATGAAAGTGAATGAATCAACATTTAAATAACACTTTTGAACGAAAAGTATACTGTCTTATTCCAAACACCCTAATAAAAATGAGTAAAACTGTTTGAAAGTTATTTCATAGTTTCTTATACAACTTACTACCAATTCTCCCGCTGGGGTTCAATTTTGATATCGCCATAGTTGCTTGGCGAGTACTTGCTGTCATAAATGCTACACCAATCTTTCAAGACTTTCTGGTTGACGACTTCGTCGTAGTAAGAATCCAAGTCCTTTTAAAACACTCTTGACGCTAAAATCATTTAGCGCTTTATAGGATATCGAAGATAGAGTATAGGATTTAACCATTATTTCATCCCTATGAAGAGAGATGTAAGATTTCAACTTACTAAATAGCTCATTATAAAAAGTTTTTTCAATAAATGACTCAAGGAATTTATCACTCATAAATAGAACTCCTACATTATATTTTGTGCATTACTCTTAACATATACTCAAAAGCATGATTCCGTAACCAAATACTAGCTATTTGCAATATCATCTTCAGAATATAGCATTCCTAAAAACTCTTCAAATGTATCTGAAACAAACTCTACACTAGGATGCCATTCGTATGAATCCTCACGCTTCCAATAACATACCTTGGGGTTCTGGGTCCCTTCTCTATAATCTAAACATATAAAATCACCACCGAACAGTGTTGCTACTGGTAATAGTTCTACACCAACAGAATCTGGATCCACACTTAAAATTTCTAGTATTGGACTCCATATAACATCAATATCGTACATTCCTAGGGAATTCTCTTCAAAATCATCTAAAATACAAAGGAATCTTTCTATAACATACTCTTTATCATCACTGATTTTAAAAAGATTCTTTTTAGGAATTATCCCATTATATCTGATTATGAATTCCTTAAAGGAACTCGGTAACTCAATGCACCATTCTTCCTCCTTTTCCTTAACCAATTCAATACTAGGCAAAGGGAGGATTACCGTTCTAATATCTTCCACTTTCTAATTTTTTCCTTTCTTTTTGTATTTAGAATGAATACCACATTCAATATATATTAGCAGCGCTATACAAGAATTACATACACCTCATAAAAAATCAATATCAGAATCATCTTGGTGCATATGCCCAAAGACCCGCTGATCGGCCACCATTATGCAATGTTATATTATGTATGCCATAGGGAACTAGCTCCATTTTTCCTGGTACTTCTGTGTGATGCCAAGTCATCCCTTCTCTAAATCCACCGATCTTTTCATTTAACCACTTAAATTGATCTCTATCAGTCTTCTTCCATAATTTTTTTGGTAATTGTACTGTCTCTTGAACCAAACCTGCACCTTTAAAATCTGCAAATCCATACCTCATTCCTTCAGCCGGTGTTACTTTTACTTTAGGTATATAACCTTCCTGTATAGCAAGATTTTTAATTAATTGCTTTTGTCCTTTAGTAATTTTATTGCTATTAACAAAATTTTTAGACCAGGTCCATTTTTCATTATTATTTACTAATTCAGCATACTCTTTAGCATAGTCTGATAAGACATCATCAAAGGATAATTCTCCTTTTCCAAATGCTTCAAATCTCTTATTTTTAGCAATGCCTTCAAAAAAGTCCTTTTCTTTAGCCACATACTCTTTAAAGTTTGACGATTCTCTCGCCAGTCGGCTTTGCCTAATATTTTCAAGAATCCGCTCTTTATCAAAGGGCTTCTCTGCCACTCTCACTACATCATCCGAATGTTTGCTAGAAAAGCGCATCACATCACGCAGAGTCTTACTCTCAACGCTGAAGGTAGGCATTGAGCCCATACCTCCCGCAAAGGCAACTGCCTCTTTACGAATGCCGACTGGGATTCGGGTATCTAATAGTTTCTCCCCAAATTTCCCAATGACATTATTGCTCTTCGCTAGGATATTGTCAACCTTTGATCCCCATTTTTCGACATTTGCGAGAATTCTTGCTTTGGTGCTGTTCTTGGCTAACTGAATCATCTCAGCTGCCTTAGCTCCTAACTTGGTCCCCTTAGCCATCTTACCTACAGCTGCTGGGCCGACAAAAAGACTGGCAATCTCAAAGGTCAAGCCTCCTGCATCATAGGCATCCATATGGGTGACCTTATCCCAGAGGGCTTTCCCCGTCTCCTGAGCACGATAAGCTGCCTTATCCGCATAGCTGGCATTGGGATCCTGGCCACGCATAGCTGCTCCTGGATCCGTCAGAGCAGTGTAAGTTCCTACTCCTAACTCCGCAAGGCTAGACAGGTTATCTGCCGTTCCTTGCAAGTCCCGCTTCATCCACTCTGGAGTTTGACCTCCTGTTAAGCGATTGACGCCATCAATACTGGCAATACCAATGATCTGAGTCAAATCTACAGCTCCGATGGTAGTCTCTGAAACCATACTTCCAGCTGCACCAATAAAACCTTCCGCAAACAGGAGTGTATCTTTCATCCCTTGAGGAAGCGGTAGATTCCGTGTTCCCTCAACGACCTATTCACTAATTTTCTACCATACTTAAAAACTCACTAAATGAGTTTGCCAAAAAATAGGCATTCACATCATCAGTAGACGATTCAAATTCATATGTATCATCATAGTAATAAATTCCAGCATTATCATCATTGCTCAGCCAGAACACTATGAAGCCATGTTGAATAGTATCCCCAATAATGATTGAATTTGGGAATAAATCATCCCGATACTCACTAGTCCACTGTTCGATATCTGCATTTTTCATATTCGTTTCAACACCGAACATTACATCAATATTAATTTCTTCACTAATTTGAGAAATTCTTACTAAATTTTTATATTTATAAGCTGTATTTCTACCACCATTTTCTTGTAATAAAAATCTTTTATAATCTTCTGGTAAAACTACTTCAAATTTATTTTCTAATATTGAAATTGCTTCTTCATTGGCGAATCCAAACCTATCAAGCTTCATTGTCATTTTTATTTATTTCCTTTCATAATTGATATACCACCTCGATGAGTAAATTGCCTATGCATAGCCCTATCAACCGCTTGCAACGTTTTTCCATCTTGGTGATGATGCCAAGTATTACCAATACCTGCATCTCCTGCCTTGGAAAAGTCTTTCGACCTTCCCTCAAAGCCACCCTCTATCACAAACTCTTTTTTAACTTGTGGTGGAATACCGTTTTTAAAATCAGGAAATCCATCAATATATTTTATTGTAATACCCTCAGAATTTGTA